>NZ_BAABCY010000036.1:0-158142 GCF_039539345.1 Snuella lapsa
GTCTCTGAACATTACACCCATTGAATCCAATCAACTATCTCTATGGGCGGCTTAAACAAGATTCACGTTAATATATGTTTCGGTAAATTGAATTTGTTTAGGTTTATCGTTTAACAATAAGTCCATAATTTCTACGTCCACTGTTATGCTCCAAGTCTTATTAGAGACTTTACTGCCTTTAATGGTTCCTTTTTCAACTTCATGTTTTACATGTGACACCCAGGCTCCATACTGCTGATAAAAGCATTTCGTTAAAAGAATTTCATTATTACTAAATTCAAATTCTGTTTCCCCCAACTCTACCTGAAAAGTTAATTTTTCTCCCCATTCATCATCAATAATATCATCACATTGTGCTCCTGAATGGTTATACTCAAACACCAACTTATCGCCGTTTGATACGGTATAATTGTTTCTTTCAAACTCTGCACCATAAGCCACCATTATTTCTTTTTCAGCATACCAATTTGGCACTACCGCTTCTGGATAACAATTAGATTCACCTCCTTCTTCGCACGAAAAAAAGCTTCCGAGTGCGATTAACAAAAAAAGATACTGCATCACGTTCTTTATTTCTCTTAAGATGTAAAAGACTTATTTTGGTTGCGTCAAAAAAAGCAATCACATTTTATAGATCCACGAAGCCGGATTTTCTGTTCTGGTTTCTTTAAAAATACTGAAATTTAGTGTTGTGTCCCCTGTAGACGGATTGGTAAAAACTTCGCCTATTTCTTGTTTTGTAGAAATTTTATCGCCTTTTTTCACATAAACCTTTCCTAAATTCTTATAGGCGGTAAAGTAATTTCCATGTCGGTTCATAACTATTATATTTCCATTTTTAATGGCAACAATCCTTGTTACTTCTCCGTTAAAAATAGCACGTACCTTGGCATTCCTTTCGGTTGCGATTCGAACCCCAGGACTATTAATTGATAAGGACTTATCTAGTGGATGCGGTTGCTTCCCATAACCCAACTTAACAAAGCCTTTTTCTACCGGCCAGGGTAATTTTCCTTTATTGGCTGTAAAATTGGATGCTAATATTTTCTCTTCGGCTGTTAAAGCAAACGCTGTTGAACTAGACGCCTTTCCAGCACGTTTATTGGAACTGGCAATAGCTTCTTTAATAATACGTTCTATTTGAGCATCTATCTTCTCGGCTTCGCGTTGTTTTCTCTTAATTTGGGAAGCGTACAAGGAAATGTTCTTTCTTATAGATTTCATTATAACCTCGTGCTGTTTACGCTCAGTTTCTAAAGTCCTTTGGTGCTCCCTATTATCAGCAATTAATTTCTTTTTATCTTCTTGCTGTTTTAACAAGTCGACATTAACTTGCTGTAATTCCCTTGTTTTTGCCTTAATCGCTTCTCCTTGTTGTTTTTGGTGATCGGAATACTGCTTTATATACTGTAAACGCTTATATGCCTGCTTAAAATCGTTTGAAGACAACAAAAACATAATTCTGCTTTGTTGGCTTTTGCTTTTATACGATTTAACGATCATTCCAGCATAGTCTTCCTTTAATTGTTTTAATTCATCTCGTAGGGCTGTAATTCGTTTTTGGTTAGCGTCAATTTCCCTTGTTAACAAATTAGCTTGTTGATTTGTAACTTTAATTAAATTATCTAATATGCGTATTTTATAATTAAGATTTTCAATTAATGATAATTCCGATTTCTCTTTCGACTTGTTCTCGGTTCGTAGCTCATTAATCTTCTGAATCTCTCGACGCAATTCCTGTCGGCGTGTCTCCAATGCTTTTTGCTTGTTGTTTTGAGTAAAAGCAATGGCAGAACATAGCAAGAAAGCCAACAAAAAAACAGACTTATTTATGGTAGTGGTTTTTATCATTAAAATGCTATTTCCTTATATCCAGATGGTATTTTAAACGGAAATCTAAGGTCGACATCCAATGCTGCCCCCTTATACTCCAAATTAATAATTAGCTCTTCATTCGCCTCAATAGCAATAACTTTAATATGTTGTGGTAACGTTTGTTTTTCTATCTTTTGATAAGCTAAATAATCAATCTGTAAATGTCTAAACTTTTCGGGTTGGTAAATTTGCTGTGACTTAATTTTAAAATAAGAAGGCTCTAGCAATAAAAACAGTTCAAAAACAGCACGTTGCTGTTTGGGTTCTAAAACATAGGTATTGTCATCTACCGACACTTTGTATGTCTCATCTTTTAGATGGAACAGCGCCTCTCCCAAAAGCAAATTCTGTACTTTTTCAAAATCCAATTCTGTTCCCAACAACTTGCTTAAATAACTGTAATCGCCTTCAAAATAAGTGTTATCAAGTTTATTATAAAAACTGACTTTATCAGGTGTTATCAGAGCCTTAACAACAGATATTGGTGAAGACATCAATAAAATTTTTTTGTCTTTCTCTATACGCATGTTAACGGTATATCCCTTTTCTTTATCACCATCTTTAACATCTACTTTTACCCGCACCGCCAAGGTTTTAAAATGGGGTGTTTGCCTTAAGTTTTCCTTAATTAACTGCTTAGCTGATAATTTAAGGTTTGCTTCTCCAGATCTGACCGTTCTGGTCGATTTGCAATTAAAAACCAGTAACAGCAACAGGATTGTAATGGAGCGTCTATAAGTATACATTAATTTGAAGATTCTAATTGTTTGGCTTTATCATTATAAAATTTGGCTTTGGCTTCATTATTTAACAGGCCATAGGCTTTACCTAACTGATTATAAAAATCGGCTTCCATTTTAGGACTGTCAATAATATAATCGAGTCCAATTTCTAAAACTTCTATAGCCTTTTTATGTTTTAGTAAATTATTTAAAGACACACCATTTATTAGGTAAAGAATAGGCTGCGAGGGATATTTTTCCAATGCTTTACTACTTTTCGCTTCTGCTAATGTATCTTTTTTTAAATCGACATATAACAGCAACACATTACGTAGAATATCAAAATTATCAGTATCCAACTCTAAGGCTTGCTCATAATATTCTAGTCCTTTTTCTTTATTATTATTCTGTATATAGTATTGTGCCACCTCAACAAGTGTTTTGGCGTTGTTTAAATCTCCCATTAATAGGGTCGCTTCAACCAAATCGGCTTCATATTCTGGGTGGTTCCCTACGAATTTCACAAAATCTGATAAGACCTTGAGCTTTGCTTCTGGCTTAATTTGGGTGCTCTTGATAACTATTTTCATAGAGGCTATAGCCTTTTGGGTATCGACATCATCCAGATAAAACTTGTATAAGGCCAAATGTACTAAATGTGAGTTCGGGTTTACTTTTAGCAATTCTTTTGCTGTTTCAAAAGCTTTTTCTTTATCGTTGTTCTCACTATATCTGAATATAAGGTTTAAATAATTAGATTCTTTGTCTGGATTATTCTCAACTCGAGCTTCTAAATTCTTTATTTGGTCTTTTTTGCGCCCGGTTGCCTCATATACTTGGTTACGCATCCTATCTCTCTCCATTGAAACACCAAACTCTGCATCAAGTTCATCCAAAAGCTCCAATGCATCTTTGTACTTTTTGGTCCTAACATATAAAGCGGCCAGGTCTTCTTTGTAATCGGGATGATATTTAACCAACTGTTTAACAGTTTTTATGGCTTTATCATAATCGTTTTGTTGGGCATAAAACGCATAAAGCTCATCCAAAAACCATTCGTTATCGGGCTCTTTAATTACCGCTTTCTTTAAGGCTTCTTCGGCTGCTCCAAAATTTTTTAGTTTATTATAATTTTTTCCAAGCTCGAAATATAATATTGGAACATTCTTATCTAATTCAACACATTTTAAAAGTGCCTCAATAGAGCGATCGTAATTCTCAATCCCTTTTTGCTTAAGTGCTTCAAAAAAGAGTTCTTGAAATTTATCCTCTACATTACCTAAATCGTCATCTGGCTTTTTATTAAAATCTACTTGGGCATAATGATGTGTAGGAAACAAAAAGCCTCCTAAAAGAAATAGTATTATGTATATGTTACCTTTCATAAAAACACCTTTTCGACTTCAACCTCGATATAAGTAGTACAATATGTATTCCAAAAGTTAAGCAATTTCATCTACGCTTGTAAGCTACTCCAAAACGGCATAATCACCTAGGCTAATCGCCTTAAAATTACCATCAAACGAAACATAATTCCCAATCATTGCTTCATCTAAGTTAGCATTTTTAATGACGGTATGGGTTTGTATTAAGCTGTTCTTAATAGTAGCATTTTCGATAAAACTATTATGCCCAATGGATACATAAGGGCCAATAGTTGTGTTTTTAAGTACAACATTGTCTCCTATAAAGCACGGTTCTATAACCTTAGAGTTATCCAATTTCACTGAAGGAGCAACTAATTGCTCTTCGCCATCCGCTTTTAAAAAGCCTAGCATTTTACCATTAGTTTCCACAGTTATCGCTTTATTGCCACAGTCCATCCATTCATCAACCGTACCTGTTTTAAAAATTTTCCCATCGGCCATCATACGTTTAATTCCGTCATTTATTTGGTACTCTCCACCATTCATAACGTTTTCTTCCAAAACTTCTTGTAATTTATCCTTTAAAATGCTTACATCCTTAAAGTAATAAATACCTATTACTGCTTGGTTACTAACAAAATTTTGAGGTTTCTCTACCAACTCAACAATCTCTTCATTAGCATTTAATTTTACAACGCCATAGGCCTCTGGGTTATCAACTTCTTTAGTCCAAATAACGCTATCGGCATCTGGATCTAAGTCGAAAGTCGCTCTTATTAATGTATCTGCATAAGCAATTACTGCAGGCCCAGACAATGAGGGCTTGGCACACATAATGGCATGACCGGTCCCTAAAGGTTGGTCCTGACGGTAAATTGAGGCTTTGGCTCCTAAATCTTTTGCTAAATCTTGCAAACTTGAAACGACATCATCTCCAAACCAAGCAGGGTCGCCCAGTACAAATGCAATTTCTTCTATAGGCTGATTTAAAACCTTAGCTATATCTTTTACCAAGCGGTGTACAATTGGCTGACCTGCAACCGGAATTAAAGGTTTTGGTATTGTTAAACTATGGGGTCTTAATCGTGACCCACGTCCTGCCATCGGCACTATTATTTTCATCTTACCATTACCTGCATAAGCAGGTATCTTTTAATGTTAAACTTTATTCTCTAATTTTATTCAGGTTTAAATTCCAATTAAGACTAAGATCCAACCTAGCAGGATTCATATCTTCTACCAAATCTATTTTCCTATGTTCTTTAACCCGCTCTTCAATATTATCTGTTACTCCTATATACAAAACTCCTTGTTGTTTATTTGTCATAATATAGACATACCAGAAACCCATTACTGTTTTTTTAGAGACCCCTGCCTCCGCAAGAATCATTTTGTTCCTGTGCTTCCAAATCCGCCTGCTCCACGAGATGTTTCCGATAACACTTCAACCTCATTCCATTCGGCCCTTTCGTGTTTGGCAATTACCAATTGGGCAATACGTTCACCATTTTCTACTGTAAAATTATCGTTAGAAAGGTTTACCAATATCACGCCAATTTCCCCTCTATAATCAGCATCAACTGTACCTGGAGCATTTAATACCGTTATACCTTTTTTGGCTGCAAGGCCACTACGAGGACGTACTTGAGCTTCATAACCAATAGGCAATTCAATAAACAAACCTGTTTTTACAATAGTTCTTTCTAGAGGTTTTAAACTAATAGGTTCGCTTATATTTGCTCTTAAATCCATGCCTGCTGAAGCGATGGTTTCATAGTTTGGCAATTCGTGATTGGATGTATTTATTATTTTAATTTGCATATTTCTGATTTTTAATTGACTTCCTAACCCTAATATGGCATTATAATCTTGTTAGCAGTCTTTTTAATTCATTTTTCTCTAAGACATAAATAATACCCAAAAATACTAAAAGTAAAACTGTATTTATATAATAGTTTGCATTTGTGTTAAGTGCTAAAACTGATAAAATAATGGCTAAAACCAAATAGCTTATTATACTTTTGAGATTATAGGGAACTTGGTAGTGTTTTTGTCCCAAATAATATGACAGAACCATCATGGTTCCGTAGGCCAATAATGTAGCCCATGCCGCTGCAATAAATCCTATTTTTTCAATCATAATAACATTAAAAACAATTGTGATGACTGCCCCTATAAGCGACAGATACATGCCGTAACGCGTTTTATCGGTTAACTTATACCAAATGGCCAAATTGAAATAAATGCCCAAGCACAAATTAGCCAACAGCACTATTGGCACAATGTTTATAGCCACCCAATAACTCTCATCCCTAACGATTAGGGACTTAAAAACATCCAAATAAGCAATAATAAAAACAAGCATGAAACTTCCCAATATAACAAAGTATTTCATTATAATGGCATAGGTCTCTTTTGCATTTTTTTCTTTGGCATGATTAAAAAAGAACGGTTCTGCCCCAAGTCTAAACGCCTGAATAAAAATAGTCATAAAGACCGCTATTTTATAACATCCACTGTATGCCCCATTAATATCCTTACCCAGAACAGTTGGCAGTAACCACTTATCAAAATTTTCATTAATAACATAGGCTAAACCAGCTACCATAATTGGCAAGCCATAATTTAGTAACTGTTTAAAAATGACTTTACTAAATTGTAACTTAGTTTTAAAAAAGTAGGGCGTTAACAGTAAAAAAGTAACCACACTGGCTATAAAATTAGCTATAAATATATATTTTACTAAGTCGTCCCCATCGTAATAGGAAACTTTTATACCAAACTTTGGAATAGCCCATAAAAAGAAAAAATTCAACAAGACATAAATAAAAATATTACCCAATTTTATAGCCGTGAACTTAATAGGCTTTCCTGTAGCTCTTATATATGCAAAAGGTATAACTACAATGGTATCTAAAACTAACACACCTATTAATAGGTTAAAATAGCTTTCTTTCAAATTTACCCATTGTGCCAATTCTGCACTAAATGATAACACAACCGCTAAAAAGATAATAGTTGTTACTATCAAACTAATTAAAGCCGTAGAAAATACTTTGCTTTTTTCTTCACTCTTACTGAAAAACCTAAAAAAGGCTGTTTCCATTCCATAGGTTAACAGTACATTAAAAAAAGCAGCATAAACATAAAATGTGGTATTATCAGAATAACTAGCTGTTTCCAATGTATCAGTATGTAATGGTACCAAAACAAAATTCATTAGTCTTGGCAAAACAGTTGCTAGTCCGTATATTATGGTATCCTTAAAGAAGGTCTTTAATGTACTCAAGTAGTATTTGTTTATATCGCTAAAAATACGTTTTTAGCTAACGTAAACCAAAGATAAGTTATTGCTTCTTAGTACGGGAACCTCGATATATTTGTACGTTTTTTTCGATAATGCCCTCGATTTTAAAGTAAAGCGTTTTGTTGCCATCGTTATAACTTACTATACAGGCATTATCTTGTAACTCAAAAGGTTTCTTTTTGGGACGTACTGGCGCTGTATTACCATATTCGGCATAGGGTTCATTGCTCATAATAATATCCTGCTTTTGATTCAGGGAAGTTTTAAATCGCCCTATGAATAATGATTTATCTACAAATTCCAACTTAACTTGTTCTCCTCTAAAAAAGGCGCTATCTAGTGTGATATCCTTAGGGTTCGATAGCACTGGAATATACAAATTACCTCCTTTACCGCCGCTTTTCACCCCCGATAGCCAAGGCTCATAATAAACTTCACCAAACACCATAGGAATCCTATCTTGGAGTTTCTGGGCACTTGTACAACTCAACACTACCAGTATGATTAAAGATGAAAACGATATGTTTTTTAAAGTATCCATTTCTAACAATATAAAGATATGGATTCAAAATTGATGCCATAAAAAAGCCCCACTTAAAGTGAGGCTTGATAATTTATAGTGAAAATCCCTTTTGAATATTCTTAGGGCAGCAATTTAATTATTTAAAGCTTCTGCTCCACCAACAATCTCAAGAATCTCGTTAGTAATAGCTGCTTGACGCGCTTTGTTATACGTCAGTTTTAATTGATCTCTCAATTCGGTTGCATTATCGGTAGCTTTATGCATTGCAGTCATACGAGCACCGTGCTCACTTGCGAAAGAATCTCTTATTGCCTTATACAATTGCGTTTTTAAAGATTTTGGTATTAATTGCTCAACGATTTCTACTTTAGTAGGTTCAAAAATGTAATCGAGATTAACATTTGCATTGGCCTCAACTTGTACAATTGGCAAAAACTGCTCAGTTATTACTTCTTGCGTTGCGGCATTCTTAAATTTGTTATACACAACTTCAATTTTATCGAAATCGCCTGCAACAAACTTATCCATTAACAACTGGGCTATTTCAGAGACATTATCAAAAGTCAAATCATCGAAAACCTCACTTTTATTTGCAATGACAATATCCTTCTTAGCAAAGGCATCGTTGGTTTTCTTTCCTATTGCAACTACAGATACATTTTTGCCGGCATAAACATTGTCGATTAAATAGTTTGTTTGCTTTATGATGTTCGAATTAAAAGCACCACATAAGCCTCTGTTAGAGGTAATGGGAACAATCAATACGTTCTTTACATCTCGCTGTGTTGAAAAAGTACTTCCTGAGTCTGCATCTAAAGTCGCACTTAAACTTTGTAAAAGCTCGGTTAACTTATCTGCATAAGGACGCATTGCGGTAATAGCATCTTGTGCCTTTTTCAACTTTGCAGCCGACACCATTTTCATGGCACTGGTTATCTGCATGGTTGAAGACACCGATGATATTCTGTTGCGTATTTCTTTTAGATTAGCCATAATCTCTTTTTGTCATTCCGCATTTAATGCGAAATCTATTTTAATTGAACTCCAAATTATGAGATTCCTGCTTTCGCAGGAATGACAATTATGCTTTATACTTTGCTGATAAATCCTTAGCTACTGCTACTAATGTATCGGTAACTTCGTCTGTTAACTTACCAGACTTTAAAGTATCTAAAGCATCTCTATGTTTAGCATTTAAGAACTCTATATAGTCTCTTTCAAATTCTTTAACTTTCTCTACAGGAACATCTTTTAACAAGTTCTTAGATCCAGCATAAATAATCGCAATTTGATCTTCAACTGTAAACGGATCGTTTTGAGCTTGTTTTAAGATCTCAACGTTACGTTTACCTTTCTCGATCACGTTTAAAGTTGCGGCATCCAAGTCTGAACCAAACTTAGCAAACGCTTCTAGTTCACGGAATTGTGCCTGGTCTAACTTTAACGTACCAGCTACTTTCTTCATGGATTTAATCTGCGCATTACCACCAACACGTGATACTGAAATACCTACGTTAATCGCTGGACGTACACCTGAGTTAAATAAATCGGACTCCAAGAATATCTGTCCATCGGTAATCGAAATTACGTTTGTTGGGATATATGCCGATACGTCACCAGCCTGCGTTTCAATAATTGGTAATGCTGTTAAAGAGCCTCCTCCTTTAACGATTGGTTTTAATACATCAGGAAGATCGTTCATTTCTTTTGCAATGGCATCATCGTTGATAACCTTCGCAGAACGCTCCAATAAACGAGAGTGCAAGTAGAAAACGTCTCCTGGATAGGCCTCACGTCCTGGTGGACGACGTAATAACAAGGATACCTCACGGTAAGCTACTGCCTGCTTGGATAAGTCATCATAGATAATTAAAGCTGGACGGCCAGTATCTCTAAAATACTCACCAATAGCAGCTCCTGCAAAGGGAGCATAAACTTGCATTGGTGCAGGATCTGATGCGTTTGCAGCCACAATAGTGGTATACGCTAACGCTCCTTTTTCCTCTAATGTTTTTGCAATTAAAGCAACAGTAGACGCTTTTTGTCCTATAGCTACATATATACAATATACAGGCTCACCTGCATCGTAAAATTCTTTTTGATTTAAGATGGTATCAATACAAACTGTTGTTTTACCGGTCTGACGATCACCAATCACCAACTCACGTTGTCCACGTCCAACAGGAATCATAGCATCGATAGATTTAATACCTGTTTGTAATGGCTCGGTTACGGGCTCACGGTAAATAACTCCTGGTGCTTTACGCTCTAAAGGCATTTGGAAAGTCTCACCAACAATAGCTCCTTTACCATCAATAGGATTACCAAGCGTATCTACAACACGTCCAACTATACCCTCTCCAACATTAATAGAGGCAATTTTACCTGTACGTTTTACTGTAGAACCTTCACTTACCCCAATGGAAGCACCTAATAATACGATACCAACATTATCTTCTTCAAGGTTTAGTACAATCCCTTCTAAACCACCATCGAATTCTACCAATTCTCCGTATTGCGCATTAGAAAGTCCATAAGCACGTACAATACCATCTCCAACAGTTAATACTGTCCCTACCTCGTCTAGCGAAGCTGACGCTTCAAATGCTGCAAGTTGTTGTTTTAAGATTGCTGATACTTCAGCTGGTTTTACTTCTGCCATCTTATTTTAATTTAATGTAAATTCTCTTTTTAATTTGTTAAGTTTGTTAGAAACACTCGCATCATATTGCTTGTCGCCAACTCTTAAGATGAACCCTCCTAAAATGGTTTCATCTACAATACTTTGAAGCTCAACAGTTTTATCTGTAAGCGTTTTTACTTTAGCAAGTACTTTGGCTTCTAAATCTTTAGTCAAAGGAAGGGCTGTTGTAACTTGTGCTATCTCTTTTCCATTTAGCATATCGTATAAATCACTATACTTGATTGCTATATCATTTAGAATACTTATACGCTTGTTTGTTATTAGCAAATCAAACAAACCCGTACTAATTGCGTTAAGATTAGGAAAAACAGCTAATAACACTGCCTTTTTAGCCTCAGACTTAATTACAGAATTATTAAGCATATCGCTTAATTCCTGATTTTCTGCAATAGTAGTGGCCATTAACTTCATATCGTTATTCACAGCATCAGCCTCATTTTGGCCATTGGCCAAACTTAAGACTGCTTTAGCATAACGTACTGCTGCTCTTGCTCCTGCCATTTTTTACTTAGTTTAAAGTTGTTTCAGCCAACATAGACTCTACTAAATCAACTTGCTTTCCTTTGTTAGATAATTCCTCACGAATTACTTTTTCTGCAATTTCTATAGACAGTCCAGCAACATGATTTTTAAGTTCTGCCATTGCTGACTTCTTTTCCCCTTCAATAGCTGCTTGCGCTTGCTGAATCATTTTATTGGCTTGCTCTTGTGCTTCCTCTTTAGCATCCTCTATCATTTTTGCTTTGACATCCCTAGCTTCTTTAAGCATAGCTTCACGCTCCATTCTAGCTTCTTTTAAAAGCTTCTCATTATCGGCCTGCAAGTTCTCCATATCCAACTTTGCTTTCTCTGCAGAATCCAAAGCATCTTTAATTCCTTCTTCACGTTTTTCAACTGCCTCAAGAATGGGTTTCCAAGCAAATTTTCTTAACAATAAAACTAAGCCTACAAATAATACCAATTGCCAAAAGAACAATCCAATTGAAAATTCATTAATTAACTTTTCCATGTATATCTATGTTATAATCTTAACTAATCTTTTTTAAACAACAGCTACAACCAACCGTTATAGCTGTTGCTAGTGTTACTAAGCTGCGAATAAAGCAGCAAATCCAATACCTTCAATAAGTGCAGCTGCAATAAGCATAGCTGTTTGGATTTTTCCAGAAGCTTCTGGTTGACGGGCAATAGCCTCCATAGCTTGTCCACCAATTCTACCAATACCTAAACCGGCACCGATAACAATTAATCCTGCTCCTACGATACTTGGAATTTCCATAAAATATATATTAAAAATTAAACATTCAACTTTTAAATTAATGATCGTGGTGCTCTTCTACAGCCGACCCAAAATACAATGCCGATAACATTGTAAAAATATATGCCTGTAATGCTGCCACTAAAAGCTCTAGTAATGATAAGGCAAATGCCAAACCAAATGACAACGAACTTCCTAGCCAATTTTTAAAGATAAACATCAAACCGATAATGCTCATCAACACTATATGGCCTGCCGTAATATTAGCATACAAACGTATTAACAGCGAAAATGGCTTAATAAAAATCCCAAATAATTCAATTGGGGCTAACACTATTTTCATAGGCCATGGCACACCCGGCATCCAAAATATATGTCCCCAATAATTTTTATTTGCTGTAAAGTTTGTAATAAAGAACGTTAATAAGGCCAAGGCCAATGTTACAGCTATATTATTTGTTACGTTAACGCCAAGTGGTGTTAAACCTAATAAGTTAATAATCCAAATGAAGAAAAATATGGTAAGCAAGAAGCTCATGTAACGCTTATAATGCTTTTTCCCAATATTAGGGATTGCAATATCATCACGAATATAAAGCACTATTGGTTCTAATAAACGTCCCATTCCTTTTGGTAACGCTCCTTTACGGTAGGACTTAGCCATAGAGCTAAACATGTACAGCATTAATAACCCAACCAAAATGATTGTAAACACATTTTTAGTTATTGACAAATCCAAAGGCTTCGCATTGGTTGGATGATGGTGATCATCGTAAGTTATTGTACCAGAAGCATCCGTTTTATAAATTTTACCATGGTAAGATTTATAATAATTCCCCTCTACCTCAGCAACTGTTTCTCCATGGTGGAACTTTGACGATGAAAATACTTTTAAACCGTTATCCAACAGAATAACTGGCAATGGAAAACCAACATAAACATGTTCTCCATTTTCTTTTGTATAGGATGTTAAGCTAAAATCGTAAGAATCCTTTAAATGGTGTTGAATGTACTCCTTAATTTCTGTTTTTATATCGCCCTTTGGTTCCCCTTCAGAGTGCCCTTCTTTAGCGAAAGAAGTGAATGTTATTAAAAACAGTAGTAGTGTTATTGGTTTTAAAGATATTTTTCTACGCATATCACTTTAAATAATAGTGGCTTAAAAATCGCTGCAAAGGTAGGTTTTTATCTCAAAAACAAAAACTATTTTTCTTTTTATTTCAATTCACTTATTAATAAGATTTTAAGGTGCAATTAATCCATTCTATTTAACCATTTGCTCAAGCTAATGGTTTCTATAATTAAACCCAAGCCGTAGGGCACAAAAAAAGCCAAGAATTCAAGCCTTGAAACGTCATTATCTTGCTTATAAAAAGGATAGAAAAACACGAAGAATACGGCAAACTTAAAAAAACTCCCCAACATAAAAAGAAATCCTAATTGACTTTTGTATTTATTCCTCAAGAGATATAGAAAACCAAAAACCCCAATTACCAACAAAAGATTTATTGTGTAAGACAAAATAATTCTGTTATCGTATAGAGGCAGTTTTAAAATAGACAAAACACTTAGATGGACACAAAAAGCCAACAATAAAAATACGCTAGCCCTTATTGTAAAACTTAAAAAAGGATTTATCATTTAATCTTGAATTCGGCTCAGTTGTTTCAAAACCACATACAATGAAACACCAACCCCTAGAAGTGTAAAAATTATTAAAAAAGCTTTGCCCCCAGTATTATAGGTTGCATCTAACCACTTACCCAAAAGCACAAACAAATAGATAGTTACCCCCATTTGGATGCCTACCCCAGTAAGTACTGCAATTTGCTTAAGCGGATTGTTCGGCTTTTGTCCCTTTTTGTCCTCCATTAATTTCTTTTACAGATCCCTTCATAACACAGGTTACATTAAACGTTGCTCCAGGCTCTACGGCTAACTTTCCTACCACCACTTCCCCTTCAATATGAGCTGAGGATTTTAATGTTAGCGTCCCCGAAAGGGTTAGTTTACCTGAAAATTTACCGTCAAAATACGCATCGGTTCCTTGTAAGGTCCCTTTTATTAAGCCTGCCTTACCTACTACTACTTTCCCAGATGTTTTAACATTACCTTCAACAACCCCATCAATCCTAAAGTCTCCTTCGCTGGTAAGATCACCGACTATCTTCGTGCCTTGCGCTATAATATTCTGACTTGACGCTCCTTCTACCATTTGTTTTTCTTTTTTATTATCAGAGAACATAATATCTATTTATTGCTTCTATTTAAATATATACTCAAATTCTTATGTATTTGGATGATTTGATAATTCTCAGATGCCAATACAAAATAGGGCACCTGTACCTTATGCTTATCTTCCTCTGTCAAAAGTTGATCAAAAGTTTTAGCTACCTGCGCCGTTTTTAATCCATGAACAACAACCAAAGACGTACTTGGGTCATATACATCCAAAGAGGTTTTTAAATCGTAATACTTTATATTTTTTAAAACAGTATCCAACACTTTCTGAAAAGGTTTGGCTTCAGACAATGTTTCATCTTGAAATCTAAAAACCACCTTAAAATTGTTTGACACATTGTCTTCTACAAAATCTTTATTAGCCAATACAGGCAAAACATTATTCTCAATTGCTTGTGCCTGTATCCCTTCGGGCGTATTCGCATAGGTAACAGCAATGTAATTAATTGCTTTACTATACTTTTCTAAACCATATAAACGCCCCATAGCTGTTGCCTTTAACAGTTCCAATTTAGAGACTATAGGTTCGCCATCAAATCTATTAATGTAAGTTTCGCAGGCAGCAATCACCTTAGCATATTCCTGATTTTCATGTTGCTGATACAATGTTTCATACAAACGTTCTGGACTATCACTATCTTCTGTACCTGCCAACTCAGGGTTATTTAAAATGGCCGCATAACGCGATTCCGGATACGCTGTAACAATGTCTTGCTTGGCAATAGCTGCTTCATCATTTTCACCTAAAACCGTGTAAATCTTATACAAATTATATTTAGAAGGCAACACCAAGCGTTCTTCAGGATTATTGTTTAGCAAAGTCTTAAACTTACTCTTCGCCAATGGATATTCTTTAAATTTCTCTTTATATATGAGTCCTAATTGGTAATATGCAAAATTACGTTCTTTGGCAATACTATCTATTTCTTTTTCTTCGGATGGTATTTTAGAAATATAAAATTCTGGATCGTATAATTCATCTTCTGAAGCCGACGCCAGAATATCTTGATTCGAAGCATTGTTAACAGCCCCTGTCCCTCCTTTAGACGACCATCTCCAATTATCTTCTAGAGCACGATCCCCCCAAATTTTAACAAACTCATTTTTACCATAAGCAACCGTTGTAGGGTTATAAAAATAAAACATTGATGCCTGCCCCGGCCCCGGAACGCCTCTCCCAGAAAGCTGCTGTCCCCCTGGAACATTATTAACAGCGACACCTCCTCTATTACGCTCTATAGCTTCTTGGCGCTCTTTTTCTTCTTTTTCTTCTTGTGCCTTTAGCTTTAAGCGCTCTATAAACGATTCAAAATACTGTACACGATCTGCATCCGACAAATTCACTAATTCCAAAATGCTATCGTTAACCTGAGCAATAGCTTCATAAAATATAACATCTTCCAGATTATCCCGTTTACGTTTTATTACACGATAGGGCTTAGAATCAACAACTAAATTACTCATCGTGCTATCGTAATAAGCACCAGCATCGCGATATAGCAATTTATCAAAGCTCATATCGCCAAGTATTTCATAATTTTTAGCTTTTAACAATCTATCTTGCGTATTGGTCCGCAACGATTTATTATAATACGTTACGGCCAACGTATCGGATCCATTTTTTAAATGAAAGGCTGCTATTTGGTGGTAAATTTTATCTAAAAAAGGTCTGTTTTCTCTATTTTCTTCTAGATCTGTAAGATGCTCCAATAGCTCCAGTTTGTTGCCGTTTTCATAATCGAAATTTTTTATCTTTTCAATATGGGCACTTATTAAATATATGCGTGGTGTTTTTCTATTCAGCTCAATTACCTTATCAAAAGCATAATTAGCACTATCGGTTTTCCCTAAAGTATTATATAACTGTCCTTGTATAAATCGGTATCTACCTCGCTCATCATTTCGTTTGGTGACATTGGCAGCCACTTCCAACTGGGTTATAGCACTATCAACCGACTTGGTATTTAGGTATGCCTGAGCCAACATGGAAGTAGCATCTGCTAAATCTTGCCCTTCCAACTCTTCTTGCCTAAGCAAACGTTTTAAGTTATTGATTGCCAACTCGTCATTTTCTAAACGAATATTCGTTTTTTCACGCCAAATCTTAGCTTGATTTATTTTGTCGCTCGCCGGATATTTATAAAGAATGTAATTGAATGCTTCAAGTGCAGGAACAAAGCGCTGATCGAAATATCTTGCCTTTCCCAAAAGTAGGTAAGCTTCATCTATTTGTGGATTCTTCTCTTTTCCCTGAAAATTCATACTATGCTTTTGTATGGTTTTCACCGCCTTTTCCTCTGCCTTGGCAAAAAGCTCACTTTTAGATTGCCCTGGAAGCATGACCTCATCGGTAACTTCCATCCTTTCTATAGGAAGTACTTCCCAATAATTATCAAAATAACTTTCATTAAGACTAGTACGCCCCTGCTCTAAAACATTATATCCATTGTATAATGTGTTAAATTCTGCAGTGACTGCGTGATAATTACGACTTACAAAGCTGTTCTTTTTTCTTGAACAACTCGCCACTAAAAAAGTAGAAAATACTAAAACAAGTATAACGCTATAAACTGTTCTCAATGCTGGTTTTTTTAGTCTAAGTAAATAACTTAAAACTCTCGTTATTATTATATATAAAGGTAAAAATACGCATCTTTTTGAATTTAGCTATAAAAATGAAACTTTTAACGATTAACCAACTCCTTTCACCAGCCCCCATTAACCATTAACCAAAATAATAAACCATCACCAAAATACACATTAGTTCACAGGAGATTAGTAAAAAACACAAAAGCCCCATTGTTATCTACTCTTTTCAATTTGCCATTACCCGTCAAATTCTGATTCACAAGTACATGCCAGCTACTACAATATCTTAAAATTAGTTAGAAACAACATCTTTATTTACAAATCAACTTATTACTTTTGTCAAAAATTTACATATGTCATCATTTCACAAACTTAGCATAAAGGAAATAAAAAGAGAAGCAAACAAAGCCATTAGCATCGCTTTTAACCTCCCTGAAAACTTAAAAGAGACCTTTGCTTTTCAAGCAGGGCAATATATTACTTTAAAAACGACTCTTAATGGAGCCGAAATACGCCGTGATTATTCGCTATGTGTTTCACCTAAAAGCGGCGAATTAAAAGTAGCTGTTAAAGAAGTAAAGGATGGCACGTTCTCTTCGTATGCAAACAATGTATTGCAAGTAGGAGACACATTGGATGTAGCCCCTCCTAAAGGACATTTTACTTTCGAGCCCAACGATGCTAAAACAAAGAACATTGCTGCCTTTGCTGCTGGAAGTGGCATTACACCTATTTTAAGCATTGTTAAATGTGCTTTAGAAGAAGAAGTACATAGCAAAATTATTTTGGTTTACGGCAACAAGACCACTAATGATACTATGTTTTTAGATGAATTACTAAACTTACAACATCAATATAAAGAGCGCTTTTCCATCCAGTTTGTATTTAGTCAGGTTGATGAAGAGGATGCCATATTTGGACGTATTGAAAAGAGCACTGTAAATTATGTTATGAAAAACAAACATAAACATATAGAGGTTGATGCTTTTTTCCTTTGTGGGCCAGAAGCCATGATACATACTGTTAAAGATGTTTTAACCGATCACGGCATTGATGAAAACAGAATCCATTTTGAACTCTTTAAAGCTGCCAAACCTGCCGAAATTGATGTAACACCTGTTAAAAGCGGCAAAACACAAATCACTATTACAGTTGATGATGAAACAAGCACTTTTGAAATGTCTCAGAAACAAACTGTTCTTGAAGCTGCCCTAGACGAAGACTTAGACGCTCCTTATTCTTGCCAAGGAGGTATTTGCAGTAGTTGTTTAGCTCGTGTAACCGAAGGCGAAGTAACTATGAGGCAAAATAATATTTTAACAGATAGTGAAGTTGCAGAAGGGCTGATTTTAACATGTCAAGCACACCCAACAACCTCTACGCTTTCTGTTGATTACGACGATGTTTAGGCTCCTTCTGTCCTTTAGAAAGCCCATAAGAGGAAACATAAACACTAAATTTTTCGTCATTGCGATGATTGAACACAGAGCGAGAAGAAGCAATCTCTCTGTTTTTAATAATGGGATTACTTCGTTGTTCGCTCCTCACGCCTCGTAATGACGGATTTGATTTTCTCCACAAGAACTTTAGGAAGAATACTTCCTGCCGCTGTTTCGTAGCCCTCGGGGTATTTGTTACCATAAATCGATGTTGGGATATCTGGAAACTGTGTTCTGTCTGCCAGTAACGCATAATCTTCCGGTTGGTTAAATGGCGCAAAACCAGCATAAGGGTGGGTAACCCCCCAAACAGTAACAACTTTTACTCCTAACATAGCTGCTATATGGGCGTTACCCGAATCCATAGATAGCATGACATCCAAATTTGAAATAACATCCATCTCTTCTTCGAGAGATAATTTCCCGGCTACATTAACAACATTCCCATAATTTTTTTCAATAGCTTTGAGCTTATCAATTTCCGATTGCCCACCCCCAAATAAAAGCACCTGATAATCCCTGGACAGAACCTCAATTACCCGATGCATCAAATGCAAAGGATACATTTTGCCTTCATGGGCAGCAAAAGGTGCAATACCTATGCGTTTTTTTTTCTCTTCACCTAAAAGGCGTAGTGCTTTTTCATTTAAAACCGATGGTTCTGGAAATACTGGACGGGATAAATCCAACGGAAATCCCAAAGTTTCAAAAACATGTGCATATCGCTGATGTGTGGTCGTTAAGGGCTTAAAAACACGCCCTGAAGTTAGCTGTTTTTTCTCTTTCCGCCCTTTATCAATGGATACAAAACGCTTCGTTTTTAAAAAGCGCTTTAACAATTTACTTCTTAACACATTATGTAAATCGGCAATTGCATAAAACTCATTTCTATTGAGTTCACGAGCTAGTTTATATAATCCAAAAACGCCTTTATGCCTCCCTTTTACTTCGGCAGAGTAAACAGAAACCTGTTTTAAGCCCCTAAAAAAAGGCGTAAAAAAACTTCTTGTTAAAACGGTAACCTTAAGGTCTGGATATTGCTGAATTAATGCACGCAAAACAGGCACAGTCATGGCTACATCCCCCATGGCGGATAGACGTATAACAAGGATATGTTTAGGTTCTATGGACATAGCCTTTTTGTCTTTTCATTTTTGAAAAGTCAGTCAATTCGAGTGAATTTACGGAGTAAAACGAAGCAAATTTGTGTCGAGAAGTTTTGTTTACTAACAGGTTATCGATACAAAACACTTCACCCCTCAGTGTTTCACTCTAACTGACATTCAAATTTAGGTGAAATTATTTCTGCGAACGCAACACAGGGTTCAATTCATCGTCATTGTACATCTTCATTTGCTTATACACCTTCATATACTTATCGCCATTTTCGATATCGCTCAGCAAAGTATCGATTGCCGTTGATAAATCTACACGTTGCTCCAATAGAACATCTAACTTTTTTTGGCATGCAGTACGGTGTTCGTCTGAGGCATCAGCTCTTGTCGCCTCTTCATTCATATGATAGATTTTTAAAGCCAAAATAGACAGCCTATCAACACCCCATGCAGGACTTTCGGTATTTATTGTAGCATTGTCCTTTGGCGTTACGTCTTTATATTTTTCAAGAAAATAACTGTCTATATACTCTACCATATCGGTACGATCTTGGTTTGAAGCATCAATCTGTCGCTTTAATTTTAATGCTGCTACAGGGTCAATTTCCGGGTCACGAATTATATCTTCATAATGCCATTGCACGGTATCTATCCAACATTTCCTATACAGCAAGTGCTCTATCAAATCACTTTCATCATAAGCATTCTCAAACGGCTGGTCGACAGTATTAACAATATGGTATTTTTCTATTACTCGCTGAAATATTTTATTCGCCTTACTTGTAAACATATGCTTTTAATTTAAAGCGTAAATATACATCTATTTAGTCAACTTTAAATCTGTTATAGCCATGAAATTCCCTTAAAAAAAGAATCCAAAGCATTCATTTCCTAAAGACCTACTAAATAAACAATAACACAAACGGGACTAAAAACAGTATAGCAAGAAAGAGTTCCTTAAACCATGTCTCTTCGATGGTTTCAATATAATTGGTAATAATAATAGCTGAAGGCGCAAATAAAAATAAAAACTCACTACCATTCTTATTGGGCGCCAATACAATTATGGCAGTGGCTATTATAGCAGCAACAATAACAATTATAAATGAAGGTCTAAATGCCTTCTTCTTTTGTTTTAAATTTTTAATATAAAATAGGGAAGACCATAACCCAAAAGAAAACAATATCGTTATAAATAATAAATATTTAAGCGTATTGTAATTTTTAAAGTCATAACTCAATTCGGGTAGGCTTTTAAATACTCCAAAAAAACTATTATTCCAAACAACAGAAATACTTACAACAATAACAAAAACAGCCCCAACTCCCACAAAGGGAATAATCCAATGCTTTATTTTATTATCTGTATACAGTAATAATGTAATAGGAATTAAAATAAAAAACAGTAATGCCCAAAAGTAAAACAAGGAAGCTATTGCTATCCAAAAAGCTGCGTCGAACAGTTTTTTTCGAACATATAATTGAGAACGCAAACTTATTATACGTCGCACGGCCAATAGCACAAAAAAATTAGCTAATAGGATATTAGTGCTTCCAATACTTTGTGGTAATGCCAATAAAAACAGGCTAAACAAAAGTATTTCGTAATTACCATACTTCGTTAGGCTATTTTTACTCACAATAAAGTTAAGCAACAACACCGATCCTAAACAAACAAAAAACATCCCTAATTCATTAAAAACAAGTCCCATAGTAATTGTTTCATTTACCAACTCAGCTCTAGCGATTAGGAACGCCAGAAGTACAATAAAAAAAACAACTATAAAATTTATAGGCTTAGATTTACTAAAAATGCTTGTAATCATTAACTGTTTTTGTATTTTTGTCGGGTAAATATACTAACTATAAGTGGTTAGAAAACAATAAAACAAACACATGAAAGATTTCTTTTACGCCATACAGGATTTATTTGTGGATTACCTTTTTGCCCCTTTTGATGCTTTAAGAGCTTTAGAGCTTGAAAATTGGTTTGCAGCAAATATTTTTTCTTGGATTTTTATGCTAATAGGTTTTGTTGCGTTCGTATACTGGATGAAACAATTAAAAACCTATAACGACAACAACGAAGAAGATAAAAGTATTTCTTCGCACTCGTTTTTATAAATCGAATCCAATATCCTTACGATAATACATCGTATCGAAATGTAGTTTCTCTATATTTTGATACGATTTTTTTATGGCTTCCTGATACGATTTCCCATAGGATGTCACAGCCATTACACGTCCTCCCGAAGTTACAATTTTACCTTCTTGTAACTGTGCACCTGCATGAAATAAAATAGAATCTTCAACAGACTGCACGCCTGTTATTTCCTTTCCTTTTTGGTAAGCTTCTGGATAGCCACCAGACACAAGCATAATGGTTGTTGCTGCGCGTTCATCAATATCAATGTTAATAGTGTTTAATGTTCCATTGGCCATGGTTTGTAATATCTCTACCAAATCGTTTTTAAGTCTTGGCAAAACCACTTCCGTTTCAGGATCACCCATGCGCACGTTATATTCTATTACTTTCGGGTCGCCTCCCACCTTAATAAGCCCTATAAATACAAATCCAACATAAGGTAAATTGTCTTTTTTAAACCCATTAATGGTAGGTTTTACAATGCGTTCTTCAATTTTATTTAAAAATTCATCGGTCGCAAAAGGAACTGGAGAAACGGCTCCCATACCACCAGTATTTAAACCCGTATCGCCTTCACCAATGCGCTTATAATCTTTTGCTGTTGGTAAAATCTTATAGTTTTCGCCATCGGTTAATACGAAACAACTCAATTCAATTCCGTCTAAAAACTCTTCGATAACCACCTTTGTACTAGCTTGTCCAAATTTAGCATCTACCAGCATGCTTTTTAATTCTGCCTTCGCTTCTTCTAAGCTATTAAGAATAACTACGCCTTTTCCAGCTGCCAAGCCATCTGCTTTTAAAACATATGGCGGCTTTAAGGTTTCTAAAAATGCATACCCTGCCTCTACATTATCTTTCGTAAAGCTCTCATATGCTGCTGTAGGAATGTTATGGCGATATAAAAATTCTTTTGCAAATTCTTTACTGCCTTCTAAGGTCGCGGCTTCTTTTTGTGGCCCTATTACAGCCACATGCTTAAGCGCTTCGTCATTTAGAAAAAAATCATGAACCCCTAGCACTAACGGATCTTCTGGGCCAACTACAACCATAGTAATATCTTTGTCCAAAACAAGTTCTTTTATAGCACCAAAATCGGTTACTCCAATATTCACATTGGTTGCTATTTCTGCTGTCCCAGAATTCCCAGGAGCAACAAATAAATTATCACATAAAGGACTTTGTGCGATCTTCCAAGCAAATGTATGTTCTCTTCCGCCAGAACCAAGAATTAAGATATTCATTGTATTGTGTTTTTATGAAGTGCAAAAATAATTGGTTTTACCTTTAAACCCGAATTATTCGGCAAGAATTATCAAATGCTTATTATAGACATGGGATCTCTTAGAAATTTAAAATATTTCTTTACTTTACACAAACCTAATTTCACGTATTGCTTTTGAATTTATTTGACCTTTCATTACAACTTAACGGCTTCCCGATTCGAAAAGCCCAACAGATATTGCGTGATATCCAAAAAATAAATGAAGCCGAATACGCTAATTATATCAATACTAAAAGACAAACGATTCTTAAATACCATTTGGCACATAATACTTTTTACAAACAATTTGCTAAAAATTCAGACCCTATAAATTGGAACAGTATTCCCGTAATGACTAAAAGTGATTTACAGCAACCTTTAGAAAACTTGCTATCGGATGGCTTTTCGAAAAAAACTGTTTACATCGATAAGACCTCTGGAGCTTCGGGAACTCCTTTCTTCTTTGCAAAAGACAAGCTGTGCCATGCCTTAACTTGGGCAATTATAAAAGACCGATTTGGATGGTTTAACCTGGACTTTAACAGCTCTAAACAGGCTCGTTTTTATGGAATTCCCTTAGATAAAAAAAACTATTATAAAGAGCGTCTTAAGGACTTAGTAAGTAAGCGTATCCGATTTAACGTATTCGACCTTAGTGATACAGCATTGACAAACACTATGGAATCCTTCAAGATTCACCCCATTAACTATATAAATGGCTACACCAGTGCCATTGTTCAATTTGCTAAGTTTTTAAAGCGCAAACAGATTGTCCTTAAAACTATTTGTCCGAGTTTAAGCGTATGCGTTGTGACTTCCGAAATGCTTTTTGAAAATGACAAACAACTTATGGAAACACAGTTTGGTGTTCCTGTTGTTAATGAATATGGTGCTTCGGAACTCGACCTTATTGCTTTCGAAAATCCTGATGGCACATGGCAGGCCAATAGCGAAACATTGTTTATCGAAATTTTGGATGCACAAAACAATGTGCTGCCTCTTGGAGAAACAGGACGTATTGTTATTACATCGTTATACAATAAAGCCCAACCATTTATCCGTTATGATATTGGCGATACAGGGTCGCTTTCTACACGCAGTACTCCCATAAAGCCTATTTTAGAAAAACTCACTGGACGTACCAATGATATGATAACGCTACCTAGCGGAAAACAGGCTGCAGGATTAACGTTTTATTATGTAACCAAAAGCATTATAGAAGACGATAACAACGTTAAGGAATTTGTGATCGAGCAGCTAAAAACCAATACCTTTAAAATTAACTATGTTAGCTCGGAAGACCTATCTGCTAACAAAGTAAAAGCCGTCGAAAAGACCATAGATACGTATTTAGAAAAGGGACTTATCTTAGTATTTGAACGCCAAAAGCAACTGCAACGTTCAAAAAGTGGTAAATTGAAACAGTTTTCATCATTAATCCAACCTGCCTCATGAATATACTACTAGTCGCCGGTGCACGCCCTAACTTCATTAAAATAGCACCAATAATAGATGCTATAAAAACGAAACAAGCGCAAGGCATTAATATTGACTATAAGCTTATCCATACAGGACAACACTACGATAAAAATCTAAGTGACACGTTCTTTACCGAACTTGACATTCCACTTCCAGACACTAATTTAAATGTTAAAAGTGGCACACAGGCAGAACAAACGGCGGCTATTATGGTTGGCTTCGAAAAAGAATTGCAACAACACCAATGCGATTTAGTAATGGTTGTAGGCGATGTTACTTCTACAATGGCATGTGCCATCGTGGCAAAAAAAGCAGGCATTAAAGTTGCTCATGTAGAGGCTGGTATCCGTTCTGGTGATCTTAATATGCCCGAAGAGATTAATCGTATTGTGACCGATAGCCTAACCGATTATTTTTTTACAACCTCAACTCATGCCAATAACAACCTATTAAAATTAGGTGTTGATAAACGCAATATTTTTTTTGTTGGCAATGTTATGATAGACACACTAATTAAAAATGAACATCGCCTAAAGCAACCCAATATTTGGAACAACCTGAACTTAAAACCCAAGTCCTATTTGGTCATGACCCTACATCGTCCAAGTAATGTAGACGAAAAAAATAATCTTAAAACGCTTATTTCCCAAATTACTACCCTTGCAAAAAAACATACTATCGTTTTTCCTGTACACCCAAGAACACAGAAAGTTTTAAAAGATTTAGACCTTAATTTCAACAATCTACACTATATAAATCCATTAGGCTACTTAGAATTTAATTATATAGTAAAACACGCTTTAGCTGTAATAACAGACTCTGGAGGCATCACAGAAGAGACCACAGTCATGAATGTTCCATGCATAACCCTGCGTTCGAGTACCGAACGCCCTGAGACCTGCGACATTGGAACAAATGTTTTAGTTGGCAATAAAACAGAAAAAATCGCCAAGGCCTTTGGTTTCCTATTCTCAAAAGCTTGGAAGCAAGGGCAGATTCCTGAATTATGGGACGGCAAAGCTGCTGAACGCATCATAAATCATTTAATTGCAATCTACCAATTACAATGAAAGAGGTTTTAATCATAACGAATTATTTTCCTCCAGAAACAGGAGCTGCTGCCAACCGTATATTCCACTTAGCAAATGGCTTACAAAAGCACGATTTTAAGGTTTCTGTCATTACGCCTTTACCCAATTACCCCACTGGCAAAATCTTTAAAGCTTATAAAGGAGCTTTTAAGCTCTCAAGCAAAGAGCACAACTTAACCGTCCACCGCTTATGGATTTATGCCAGCAATTCCAAAAACAAATTTATTCGCTTTTTTGCCATGCTATCCTATAGTTTAAGTTTGCTTTGGTTTTTCATATGGCATAAACTACCCAAAACTATCATTATTCAGTCCCCACCGCTGCTAGTTGCTTTTACCTGTGTCTTCTTTTTACGGCATCGAAAACGGCAACTTATCTTAAACGTTAGTGACTTATGGCCCTTAGCAGGGTTTGAACTTGGTGTATTCAAAAAGAATGTTAGCTACCGCTTGTTGGAAAGCATAGAGCGTTTTAATTATAGGCATGCCAGTATCGTTTTAGGCCAAAGCCAGGAGATTCTAGATCACATCTCAAACGTCGTTCCTAAAAAACCATGTTTTTTATACCGCAATTTTCCGGATTTTGATATTTTAACACCTAATCCTTCTGGAACAGACACAAAAAAACTAAATATCGTTTATGCTGGGCTTTTAGGCATTGCACAGGGCATTTTCAAACTTTGCAAGGCGTTGGACTACACCAATGTAAGCTTTCATATTTACGGGACAGGTCCAGAGCAAAAAGACATAGAAGCTTTTATTGCCAACCACCCCGAATTAGACATGCATTACCACGGAGAACTACCTAGAAACAAACTACATCAAGCACTTTTACAATACGACCTTACCATTATTCCATTGCGAAACCGCATTTACGGTTCTGTCCCTTCTAAAATTTTTGAATATGCACGCCTGGGATTACCGATGTTATATTTTGGAGGAGGCGAAGGTGAAACGATTATTAATACCTACTGTTTGGGTTGGATTGCCAATTCTGGAGATTACCAACATTTAAATCAGGTTATTTCTAATATTAACAAAGAAGATCTCGACCTTCAACTTAAAGAACACATCCAAAAAACAGCTTTGGAGCACTTTGATTTTAACAAGCAATTGAATGCTTTTATTAAGTTTATTGAATAAAGAATTTCTTGAAACGAACTATCCCCGAGGCTGAGCGTCGAGGAATTCTTTTTGATTAAACCAATCTTTCCAAACAACTTCATAACCCTGTGATTGAATCATTTGCTCAATAGCTGCTGTAGAACGCTCATCGGAAATCTCAAATTGCTCTAAGGATTCTGGCTCTACACTATACCCCCCTGGATTGGTTTTAGACTCGGCACTCATACTTGTAATCCCCAAATGCACACTATGGTTTCTAAACCGTTCGCTTTCGCGCGTTGACAATGACAACTCAACATCCTCATCCAATAAACGGTAAGCACAGATTAATTGTACCAAATCGGCATCGTCCATTTCCACTTTTGGCTCCACATCTCCTTGATGCGGACGCAGTCTAGGGAACGAAATGGAGTATTTGGTCTTCCAATAGGTCTTTTGTAAATATTTTAAATGCAAGGCGGTGTAAAAGCTATCTACCCGCCAGTCCTCGAGACCAAACAATGCACCTAAACCTATTTTATGGATGCCTGCTTTACCCAATCTGTCTGGCGTTTCCAACCGATATTCAAAATTCGATTTTTTCCCTTTAGGATGATGCGTCTTATAGGTTGCCCTATGATAAGTCTCTTGATAAACCAAAACCGCATACAAACCAGATGCCATTAGCTGTTCGTATTCTTCTTGATCTAATGGTTGCACTTCGATACTTATATTCGAAAAATTGGACTTAATCAACTCTATAGCATGTTTTATATAAGATACTCCTACGGTTTTGTTAGCCTCACCAGTAACCAATAAAATATGGTCATAGCCCAAACTTTTAATATGGGCTACTTCCTTTAAGATCTCGGCATCACTTAATGTTTTTCTACGAATCTTATTGGTTAAACTAAACCCGCAATAGGTACAAATATTTTGGCACTCGTTAGAAAGGTACATGGGAATAAACATTTGAATGGTATTCCCAAAACGCTTTTTGGTCAATTGGTTACTACGTTGTGCCATTTGCTCTATAAAAGGCTTGGCTGCGGGAGCAACGAGTGCTTTAAAGTCTTCTAAGGTTATTTTATCCTTCTGGAGAAGAGCCGCAACCTCATCTTCCGTAACGTTATAAATCTCCTGCTCTAATGTATCCCAATCGTATGTTTCAAAAACAGTTAAAAATGACATGTGCTATAAATGAATTGAATGGTTCTTTAACTAAAGGTTTAAAAACGATGTTAGCGGACTACTTGCTTCTGCTTGTCTTTTAATAGGGGCCAACTTTGCTTTGTATGCCATCCTTCCGGCCTCGACGGCCTTTTTAAAGGCTATTCCCATTTGTTTCGGATTTTGAGATACCGCAATGGCTGTGTTTACCAGCACGGCATCAGCTCCCAACTCCATAGCATAAGCTGCATGCGAAGGTGCGCCAATTCCGGCATCAACGATAACGGGCACATTGCTTTGTTCGATGATAATCTCTAAAAAATCAAGTGTTTTAATGCCTTTATTACTTCCTATGGGTGCTCCCAAAGGCATAACACATTGTACCCCTACCGCTTCCAAGCGTTTACACAATACTGGATCGGCATGAATATAAGGCATTACTACAAACCCCAACTTTACCAATGCTTCTGCCGCTTTTAAGGTTTCTATCGGATCTGGCAATAAATATTTGGGATCTGGATGAATCTCTAATTTTATCCAATTGGTTTGCAAAGCTTCTCTGGCTAATTTTGCTGCAAAAACAGCTTCTTTAGCTGTTCGAACGCCAGATGTATTAGGCAATAAATTAACAGAGGTCGTTTTTAGGTGCTGTAGCATGTCATCCGACTCGTTTTCAACGTCAACACGTTTTAATGCTACGGTTACCAATTCGCTTTCAGAAGCTAAAATAGCCTCTTGCATTAACCGTGAGCTACCAAACTTTCCCGTACCCGTAAACAATCGCGATGTAAAGGTTTTATCTGCTATCTTAAGTATATCCATCTTATTTATTATTTGAGTTTACTTTCCAAACCTGCTCCCTTACAGAGGGTGCCTGCAACAGTTTATGAAAGCTTTTAATACTATTAAAATTATTCGTAATCGCCCCCGAGACAGCAATACCATAAACTCCTGTATTATTTAGGTTCGTAACATCTTCCAAAGTAATCCCGCCAATGGCTATAATGGGGGTTTCTGTTTGTAATGCTTCTACAATCCTGACATATCCCGAGACACCCAAAACAGGGCTTAACTTGGTTTTGGTTCTTGTAAATCGAAAAGGCCCCAAGCCAATATAATCTACGCCCTTGGCAATAAGTACTTCACAATCCTGTATGGTATTAGCCGTTCCTCCAATAAGCTGCCATGTTTCAAGATGTTTTTTTGCTATTGTCGGGCAGGTATCCGTTTTCCCCAAGTGCACACCATCGGCCTTGACCATTTGTGCTATTTTGTAATAATCATTGATAATTAAACGTGTTTGAAAATGTGCCGTAATGTCCCTAGCTTTTTCAGCAGTTTGAAGCACCTGTTCTTGCGAAAGGTTTTTAAGGCGCAATTGTACCAATTCGGCTCCTGAAACACAGGCCTTTTGAATATTGTCTAAATGGTTTTGAGGTGTTTTACCTTGTGATATATAATGTAATTTAGGAATCATAGATTTAATATGTTATTGTGTACACCCAATAATGAGGCATTGGAATTTAAAAACTGCTCGGTATAATACTTTGCTTTTTTGGAAGCCTTTTCTAAATCGGATTCAATTAAAATATTACTTGCTAAAGCTGAAGACAACACACAACCGCTACCGTGCTTTTCATGTGTCGCTTCGGTATAGGGTGGAATGTTAATCATTACAATACCGCTGTGGTATAGGGCATCCCATCCTTTTTTATCGGTTCTGTGTCCTCCTTTTAAATAAATATTGGTGAAACGACCGATATGTACAATCGTATCTTCAATATCCCTGTCTGGATACAACTCTTTAATTTCATCATAGTTAGGGGTAATGATGTAACATTGTTTCCAAATATTATCCAATAGCTCCTGACTTTCCGTGCTATGGAAATCAAAACCAGCACTTGCTTTAATGATAGGATCCAAAACGACTTTAATATTGGAATTTAAGGCATGTAATGTATCCAAGATCTGCAATAAGATTGGCCAATTTTCAATGATACCTATTTTAACCACAGAAATATTAAAACGTTCAAATAAAATTTCAATCTGATCTGTTATAATAGCTGCATCCACCCACTTACAAGCACGAAAGTCTATATCATTTTGTACGGTAAGAGCCGTACAAACCGAAAGTCCGTAAAGCCCATGTGATTCAAAGGTTTTTATATCAGCCGTAATTCCAGCGCCACTGGACGGATCTAAACCTGCAATGGTCAAAATATTATCTCTATCCAACATAAGCCTTATAAGCATTTTGCAAAATCTTAAAGCTGTCCACAGGCACATTACTGTTCCATATGCTCCCTAAAACAGCTGCTCCCTGATAACCCAATTCTTGTAATGTATACAGATTGTCCTGCGTCACCCCTCCCATACCAATAACTTTTTTATTGCATTGCATCACGTTAAACCCTTTTCCCTTATATTCTTTTTTTGAAATGGATGTAAATACAGGACTCAAAAAGTGATAATTGAATGCTGTTTCACAACTATTCAAAGCATCAAGTGTATGAAAAGAGGAACTGGTCGCTTCAATACAACCATTATAGCTTTCAATATAATTATCTATATCCGCACCCAAATCCCTCCTTTTTTCTTCTTGAAAGTGAATGCCCTTCAAATTGAAATGCTTTGTTAGCTCATGAAACCGATGTACCATAATTCGCTTATGGTATGCTGTATCTATTTGACTGATATACCTACAATGTCCTTCAAAATCCAGTTCTGGTTTTCTGAGGTGATAGCATGTTAAACCAACTTTAAACAATCTATTTAACACAGCTATTTCATTGGGTACCGATATTTCAGGAGCAACAACAATTAGCATCTTTTATAAATAGACCTCACTTCCTTTTTCTTTAAATTCCTTCGATTTTTCTGCCATGCCCTTTTCCACAATCTCGTTATCGACAATATCATTCTCGGCTGCAAAATTGCGCACTTCCTGTGATATTTTCATAGAACAGAACTTAGGGCCGCACATGGAACAGAAATGGGCTATTTTAGCCCCTTCGGCGGGCAGGGTTTCGTCATGATAAGCACGTGCCAATTCTGGATCGAGTCCCAAATTAAACTGGTCTTCCCACCTAAATTCAAAACGCGCTTTACTCAAGGCGTTATCGCGATGTTGCGCTCCCGGATGTCCTTTTGCTAAATCTGCTGCATGTGCTGCTAATTTGTAGGTTACAACCCCGGTACGTACATCCTCTTTATTAGGTAATCCGAGGTGTTCTTTCGGGGTTACATAACATAGCATAGCGCAACCATACCAGCCAATCATAGCGGCCCCTATACCAGACGTAATATGATCGTATCCCGGCGCGATATCTGTGGTTAAAGGTCCTAGAGTATAAAATGGTGCTTCGTCACAAACCGCAATTTGCTTTTCCATATTCTCCTTAATCATATGCATCGGTATATGTCCGGGTCCCTCAATAAAACACTGCACCTCATGCTTGCGCGCAATCTGTGTTAGTTCTCCCAAGGTTTCCAATTCGGCAAACTGAGCGGCATCATTGCCATCAGCAACCGATCCTGGACGCAATCCATCTCCCAAGGAAAAGGCCACATCGTAGGTTTTTAAAATCTCACAGATATCTTCAAAATGGGTATAGATAAAGTTTTCTTTGTGGTGGGCTAAGCACCATTTCGCCATAATCGATCCGCCACGGGATACAATGCCCGTAACACGCTTGGCTGTCATAGGCACATAACGCAGCAAAACACCTGCATGGATGGTAAAATAATCGACACCTTGCTCGGCCTGCTCTATAAGGGTATCTCTAAAGATCTCCCAGGTAAGGTCTTCGGCAACCCCGTTTACTTTTTCTAATGCCTGGTAAATAGGCACGGTTCCTACAGGTACAGGTGAATTACGAATAATCCACTCCCGTGTTTCATGGATGTTCTCTCCTGTTGACAAGTCCATGATATTATCGGCTCCCCAACGACAAGCCCAAACAGCTTTTTCGACCTCTTCTTCAATAGATGATGTTACTGCCGAATTCCCAATATTGGCATTAATCTTAACCAAAAAGTTACGCCCCAATATCATGGGTTCTGCTTCTGGATGATTGATGTTTGAAGGAATCACGGCGCGCCCTCTGGCTACTTCATCGCGTACAAACTCTGGCGTAATCTTTTCTGGAATGGCTGCTCCAAAATGTTCGCCTTTATGTTGTTTTATAATCTCTGTCATTTCGTCAATACGCTGGTTTTCACGAATGGCGATGTACTCCATCTCTGGTGTAATAATCCCTCTTTTCGCATAATGCAGCTGCGTTACATTCCTTCCTTTTTTAGCTCTTAAGGGCTTTTTCAATAAAGAAAAGCGCATATGATCCAAACTGGTATCGTTTAAACGCTGATTACAGTACTCTGATGTAAATTCATCTAAATAGTCTACATCACCACGCTCTAATATCCAAGGTTCCCGTATACGCTCTAATCCCTTGTAAATATCTATTTCTTTGTTAGGGTCGGTGTAAGGCCCTGAGGTATCATAAACCGTAACTGGTTCGTTGGGAATGCTTTTACCTGTAATGACTTCTTTGGTATCACTCAAGGCAATTTCACGCATTGCAACCCGTATTTGCGGGTGCATGATTCCCTTAACATAAATTTTTGTTGAATTGGGAAATGGGTTTCTCGATATCTTTTCGGCGTTTGGTGCTGTGTCTTTTGCTTTCATTCGTTTAAATTCTATCAATGTTCATTTTATTATTAATATCTGATGCACTTGAATATTTGATATCAGCCACCTTGTGTAGCCTGAATGATCAAAACGTGGTCATTACTGTTAAAGATTGTACTGTCCCATTGGTCTCTGGGAACGATGGCATTATTTACAGCTACTGCAATACCCTCAATGGGTAATCTTACCTGCTCCAATACTTGCATAACATTGAAGTCTTCTTTAATTTCGGTGGATGTGTCGTTAATGTAAATCTTGATCATACCTGTTTCATTTTTAGCGTGATTCTTGTTTAAGAACAAGTATGTCACTTCGAGTAAAATTCTGAAAGAATTTTGTGTCGAGAAGTTCTTTTAACTTATAAATTTTCCTGTTTTCGATAGCTCAACCAAGCGAAATCGAAGTGCACCAAATCGCAGATTTAGCACGCAAACTGACGAAAATTTCTTATCCAAAACTCACATATTTTCAATATTGAAACGGTAGAGGCAACTTAACGATCTTTGAAAAAAGCTACTTTGCATGATCTGCAAAGTCATTTATGAAAAGTAATAACAGACATCTTAAATGTCCTAACTTTTCCCTACGTCGGTACTAACCGCATCAGGTTCAAAGGGTCAATCTCAGTTCCTATTATGAGGAACACCCCTAAAGTTTCGGTTCAAAAATACTAAAAGAAAGTATATTTTCTTCTCTTTTCCGTAAAATATATAAAACGGATATTCAAACTAAACCACTATGACTAATGTACCATAGGTTTAATTACGGACTGAAAGTCCACTCCATTCATTATCTTTTTGCCACTAATTAACAAATACTTTTAATTTCTATTGTGAAAAATATTCATGTATTCGTGGCGTAAAATACTTTTAGATGCTAAAGCGAGATGTCTTAAAGTGCATAGTTTTAACTAAATTTGAGACTAATAAAACTGTTTTAATATGCCTTTTCTTCTCCCTTTATAGCATTTAAAAAGGTTTGCACTATAATTTTTATATCGAGTAACAGCGACCAATTTTCGATGTAGAAGATATCGTATTTTACACGGTTAATAATATCCTTATCTTTTTCTATCTCCCCTCTAAAACCACTTACCTGGGCTAAACCTGTAATACCAGGCTTTACAAAATGGCGCACCATAAATTTATCTATCCGTTGCGCAAACATGTTTGTATGGCTTACCATATGAGGACGTGGTCCTACTACTGACATATCACCGAACAGCACATTAAAAAACTGCGGCAATTCATCTATACTCGTTTTACGAATAAAACGTCCTATTTTGGTAACACGTAAATCACCTTTTGTAGCCTGACTCATATTTGCCTCCTTATTAGGCGTCATGGAACGAAACTTATAGCAATCAAATTCCTCGTAATTAAAGCCGTTTCGCGATTGCTTAAAAAATACAGGCCCTTTAGATTCCAATTTAATGAGTATAGCCAAAATTGGTGTTAACCACGATAGAACAAAGACAATAACAGATGCAGCAAATAAAATATCGAAAAGCCGTTTTAAAAACTGATTTAGCGTATCTTGCAATGGAATGGTACGCAAGGATAAGATAGGAATATAATCATAGTACTCGTATTTTAGTTTTTTTGCGTAGATATCTTTATTATCTGGAATGAATTTCAGTTCTTTTAAGTTATTGTCTGCAAAATCTATTAATTTATTGATCTGTTTATTAGATAGCTCGGCTACAGATGAATAAATTTCATTTATATCATTTTCAATAATAAAACTGAAACATTTATGTAGTGAAAAATCATCCTCTTTTACAGTAAACTGTTTTTTAAATTGATATCCAAAATCGAGTCGTGTATTAAAGATCCTTATCAACTGTCTCGTTTTTTCATTATCACCAATGACAATTACATTGCGTGTATTCCCGCTTAAAACTGACCGGTATCTCTTGAGTAAGAAAAAGATAAGAAACTTAACCATTGTAATCAATGTAAATACAACGCCCAAATAACTAGCTAAACCCAATCTGCTAATACTTGGTTGTTTAAAAAAACCTATATAAGCATAAGTTACAATAGAAAAGAACAAAAACTGCCTAAATAATAGAGGAATGACTTGTATTATCTTAGTATGTCTCTGTACCTCATAAAATTGGTTCCTAAAAGCTATAAGAACCCAAAAGACAGCTTGGTACGTTATAAAAACATATATATTGGTAAGGTTCATTTCCAATAAAAAAACCGTTGCTATAATAATGCTTAAATCTATTACATATGAAACAGGCCTTATATAACCTGAATACCGTCCTTTTTTTGTACCCAATTTATTTTTTTATATGTGTTTTAAAATCTTTGTGTTCACTTTTATAAAGTTCTTCTTCAGAAAGTCCTCTAAAATAATTGAAGGTTGCCCTCAACCCTTCACCCCTATCGACTTTGGGTTGCCAATCTAAAATCTTTTTAGCTAAACCAATATCTGGTTGGCGTTGCAAAGGATCGCCTTCGGGTAAGGGCTCATACACTATTTTTTGTTTGGTGCCCGTTAGTTTAATAATCTCCTCTGCAAACGCCTTGATCGTAATTTCATGTGGATTGCCTATGTTTACGGGATAGACATAATCACTTAACAACAACCTATAAATGCCTTCTATCTGATCGTCTACATAACAAAAGGAGCGTGTTTGCAACCCATCTCCAAAGATTGTTAAATCTTCCCCTCGCAAGGCTTGCCCCATAAAAGCCGGAATCACACGACCATCATTCAACCGCATACGTGGACCATAAGTGTTAAAAATGCGTACAATACGCGTTTCTAGACCATGAAACCTATGATACGCCATGGTTATCGACTCCTGAAAACGTTTGGCTTCGTCGTACACACCCCTTGGTCCAATGGTATTGACATTACCATAATAATCTTCCGTTTGCGGATGCACCAAAGGATCACCATAGACCTCGGAAGTGGACGCTATTAAAATACGTGCCTTTTTAGCTTTTGCCAATCCCAACAAATTATGGGTGCCCAACGATCCTACTTTTAAGGTTTGTATGGGTATCTTTAAGTAATCAATAGGACTTGCAGGAGAAGCAAAATGTAAAATATAATCCAATCTGCCTTCTACTTTCACAAACTCCGTTACATCGTGCTCAATAAACTCAAAATTGGGATGGTCTTTTAAGTGCAACAGGTTCTTCTTATCACCGGTAATAAAGTTATCCATGCCAATAACATGATAACCTTCCGAAATAAATCGGTCACATAAATGAGACCCTAAAAACCCTGCTGCTCCTGTAATTAAAACACGTTTCAAATCCGACTTCCCTTAATTATCAATTTTTTCAGTTAGCAAATTTAAAGGAATTACTTCAAAACCATTACTTCTTTTTTGATAATCTGCTCCTGCATAAATGACCTTCCCCCCTTTAAAGCCAGTTATAGTACTCCAGAACCTTAACCCTTTAAAATAGTCTTGGGTAATGGTCTTTCCTGATTGCCTGGGACCAATAACTGCAATAGTCTTATACTGCTTTGCTAAACTCAGAAGTTCTTGTTGTGCTTCTCTTAAAACCATAAACAAACATATACGTCATGGCGAGGGAGGCACGACCGAAGCCATCCCTTGGTTGAGAACACCCCTACTCACAGATTGCTTCACTGCGTTCGCAATGACGTTAAAGACTGATTCGTTATGCACACAATGACGCTATAAATTGATTAGTTATATATGCAAATATCGACCTGTCATTCCTCAAACTAATTATCCGAGTCTTAATTACAAACTCAGCCAAAAAACAAACATATACGTCATGGCGAAGGAGGTACGACCGAAGCCATCTCTTGGTTGAGAACACCCCTACTCACAGATTGCTTCACTGCGTTCGCAATGACGTTATAAATTGATTAGCCATACAAATAATGCCCTGCCTTTCCTCAAATTAATTGTCCAAATCTTTGTTGCAAATTCAAACAAAAAAACAGTGACGTCATTACGAGGGAGCACAGCAACCGAAGTAATCTCATGGTTAGACTACTAGATTTACAGATTGCTTCGCCATGCTCGCAATGACGATTATTATTTATATTTAAGAATGAAAAAATCTTACATTTATTTCTTAACCAATAAAAACAACACCGTAATATATATTGGAGTTACCTCAAACTTATTGAAAAGAATATATCAACATAAAACCAAAGCTTTCAAAGGTTTTACTTTAAAGTACAATTGTAATAAATTAGTTTACTATGAAACCTTTACAGGTATCAATCAAGCTATAGCTCGAGAAAAGCAACTAAAAGCAGGTAATAGAAAAAGAAAAGAAGACTTAATAAACTCTTTAAATCCCGAATGGAATGATTTGTCCGATGGTTGGCTGTTTTACTTTGATTAACGTCATGGCGAGGGAGGTACGACCGAAGCCATCCCTTGGTTGAGAACATCCTACTTAAAGATTGCTTCACTGCGTTCGCAATGACGTTATAATAAAGTGATCTAAGTCTAAAGAACCCTTAGCTCATAAGGTGCTTAGTTCCATTCTACACCGCATTGGCCTGTCATTCCTCAAACTAATCTTCCGAGTCTTGATTACAAACTCAACCAAAAAACAAACATATACGTCATAGCGAGGGAGGCACGACCGAAGCCATCTCTTGGTTAAGGACTCCCCTACTTAAAGATTGCTTCGCCATGCTCGCAATGACGCTATAAATTAATCAGTTATACAAATAATGACCTGCCTTTCCTCCAATTAATTGTCAAAACCTATGTTACAAATCCAAACAAAAAAACAGTGACGTCATGACGAGGGAGGCACGACCGAAGCCATCTCTTGATTAAGGACACCCTACTTACAGATTGCTTCACTGCGTTCGCAATGACGTTATAATAATAAAGTGGCACAAAATCCAATGAGACCTTAACTACTTGAGATATTTGATTCCACTCTACATGACAATACCCTGTCCTTCCTCAAACTAATTATCCGAGTCTTAATTACAAGCTCAAACAAAAAAACAGTGACGTCATGGCGAGGGCCACACGACCGAAGCCATCTCTTGGTTGAGAACACCCTATACTTACAGATTGCTTCGCCACGCCCGCAATGACGTTTAGCATCAACATTAAGAGCCCTTTCCTATAGTGTAACAAGTAAACCCTATTTTTTTAAGGGATTCCGTATCCAAAATACCACGTCCATCAAAAATAACATCAGTCTTATTCATATCATAACGAATGTCTTGTATATAAAACAAAACGTCAAAAATCAGAAATAGTGAGCGAAAGAATGAAACTGCGAAGCGTAGCTTCAAGCATGCCATTCTGAAAGCGAATGGTGCCTTGGCAATTTCCTATTTTTTGACTTGATTTTTTGGTTTTGTAATTATTTAAAATGCCTATCAGGCATCTTAAATAATTAGTGTATCAAGACAAAATGAACAGGCATCAAATTCCCTATTAACGTTAAAACTCGTTGGAGATGATTCGCTTCACTATGCTTACGTTCTGCATGAACACCCTATCAATCCAACAATAGGAGGAATCTCTTTCTCCTATAAAACCTAAGTCTTTTGAGATTCTTCGTTGCACTCTGAATGAACAAGATCGTTCTGAGTGACGGAATTAAGAACCTTTCCCTATGGTATAGCACACAAAACCAATTTTCTGTAAGGCTTTCTTATCTAAAATACCACGTCCATCAAAAATAAAAGCAGGCTTGTGCATATTATCATAGATCTTTTGCCAGTCGTAGATTTTAAATTCATCCCACTCTGTTAAAACAGCAATAGCATGTGAATCTTTACAAGCCTCATACGGATCTTTACTAACATGCAACAAAGTTCTATTGGCTTCTTCGCTACGGGTATTTAAATAGTCTAAATCCGCATAGATGCGTTCTTCAACCACTTTAGGATCGTACACCGCTATGCTTGCCTGTTCGCTTAATAAGTTATCGGCCACTTTGATGGCAGGCGATTCCCTAGTATCGTTCGTATCCTTTTTAAAGGCCCAGCCTAAAAAGGCGATTTTTTTTCCAGAAACTGTATTGTATAAGGTACTGACGATATTATCGGAAAAACGATTCTTCTGGTGATCGTTCATCAATATAACCTGTTCCCAATAATCAGCTACTTCGTTTAATCCGTAGGTTTTGGCTATATATACCAAATTTAAAATATCCTTTTGAAAACAGGAGCCTCCAAAGCCAACGGATGCTTTTAAGAATTTAGGGCCAATACGACTATCCATCCCAATCGCTCTGGCCACTTCATCAATATCTGCTCCCGTTTTTTCGCATATTTCGGACATGGCATTGATGGACGACACCCGCTGCGCTAAAAAAGCATTAGCCGTCAACTTAGACAACTCGGATGACCACACATTCGTTGTCAATATACGCTCCTTAGGCACCCAATTAGCATATATTTCTACTAAAGTTTGTATGGCCGCTTGCCCTTCTTTAGTTGTATCTCCTCCAATTAAAACCCTGTCCGGATTCAGTAAATCCTGAACGGCAGTCCCTTCTGCCAAAAACTCAGGATTTGACAATATTTGGAATTGTACCCCATTACCTGTATTATCCAGAATGTTTTTAATAGCGGAAGCTGTACGCACAGGTAAAGTAGATTTCTCCACCACGATCTTATCTTGCTTAGCAACTTTGGCAATTTGACGCGCACAAAGTTCAATGTATTTTAAATCAGCCGCCATCCCTTTCCCTTTACCGTAGGTTTTGGTAGGTGTATTAACCGAAATAAAGATCATATCGGCTTCGTCAATGGCCTGATCTATATTCGTTGAAAAAATTAAGTTTCTTCCCCTAGCCTCTTTAATGATGCTGTCCAATCCGGGTTCAAAAACTGGCAAGTTATTTAAATCATTATCATTCCAGGCTGCAATACGGGATGCATTAACATCTACAACGGTTACTTTTATATGGGGGCATTTTTGTGCAATAACGGCCATGGTGGGTCCGCCTACGTAACCAGCTCCGATGCAACAAATGGTTTTAATTTTCATACATAAATTTTCTAAAATAATAATAATCCCCCTGAGCAATTTATCAAGTCCACAATTTTTCAAAACAACCTCTCCTCATAATACTATTATGAAACTCTCTCCCTAGAAATGTAATATGTCTCATTTTTAGGACACCTCAGAATTGGACAAAGATTTGTTAAAATTCATATGGGCAAATAGAAAAAAATTCATAAATGAAAAAAACATTATCCCAAATTGTCTATGAAAAATAGATTCTGTTATTGCAGAAAGGGACAAAACGACTATAAACAACAAATAAATATAATCTTTTGACTTCAGAACTTCGGGCATTGAGCCAAAAAGTAAGTATATGAAAAATAAGAATCCTATTATTCCCGAAACAAGTAATGTCTGGATATATTGATTATGGGAATTGTATTTATATCTAAGAGCTCTTCTGAAGTTAGTTCTTTTATATTCATTTATAAGCTCTTCATTATAGTTACCCAAACTATATCCGTAAATAGGAGATTCCTTAATTACATTTATAGATTTCTCCCAAAGCTTCTTCCTTAATTTAAATCCCGAATAATTGGCAACTTCCTTATTCATAGATAAAAACCTATCCTTAAGGTTAGAATTAAAGAACACTATTGAGCCAAAAATAATATAAATACAAAGTGTAGATATTGCCACTAATTTTTTGTTCTTTAAAGCAAAAAACAGGCTCAATGGTATCACTAATAACGAGATTAAAATTGTCATTCTTGCAGACAACAAAACCATTCCTGAAAATAGGAAAAAAAACAATCCTAACAATATTGTTTTTGCGGTTTTATCCTTAGTCGTTGCAAAAAAATTGATCAAAAACACTATTGCAATTAGATAATAGATAGACAGATAGATTGGTTGTATCCTAAAAGGTTCTGCAAATGAATCATAAGTAAAATAAGTTGATTGTATCTTTCCTGATATTATATAACCTCTAAAAATTGCATTTACAGAATTAACAACAATATTAATTATTGCACCAATTACAAAAGCTCCAGATATAAAATTGAAAAACTTTGTGTTTATTTTCCCTTTGTTAAAATAAAAGAGTAAAGGGATTATTAGAATTGGCAACAAATTTCTTAATTTATCATAACCTTCCTTATTATTGGCTATAAAAATTACTAAAAGCAGTTGTATGACAAAGAATAGAAATCCTGCTAAAAAATATTTGTTTGATGATAATAGTTTAAAAGAAGACTTACTGATTGTTTTATCTCTAATAATTTGCACTATTGCAGCTACTATAAACAACGCAAAAGCAATTGAGTTAACCGCTAAGCCGAAAAAAAATGACATCGCGAGTATAGTTGAAGCGTATAAAAAAATATTGTCGACTATTTTAGGCATTTAAACACTTTTTAAGAAAAACTTCGTATTTTGAGTTTATGATATCCCAGCTAAATTCACTTTTAATCTTTTCTGTGTTTTTTTCAATAAAAGTAATATGTTCTAGTTTTTTAAGATTTAAAAGGTTTAAAACATCTTCCTTTGTCTTGAAATAAAAAGCATTTTCTTCAAGAACACTTTTATTAAACAAATTATCATTGGCAATGATTAAAGCAGAAGAAGCCATTGCTTCTAAAAGAGAAGGATTTGTTCCTCCTACTGAGTGTCCATGGAAGTAAAGATTAGAAAAATATCTGAGATTATCTAGGTGTGCAATGTTATAAATGCCTCCGATAAATCTAATATTTGAATAATTCTTTAACTTATTTTTTAAGTATTCCCCAAATTCAGTTTCATGTTTTCCAATTACAAGAAAAGTGCTGTTATTTCTATCCATTGCCACCCCATCCAGAATTGTTTCAATATTGTTTTCTGGCTCTAATCTTGCGATTAACATATTATACTCATGTTTTGATACATCATAAGTGCTTAATACACTTTCGTCAGGAGATGAAAAAATATTTGCTCCATAAGCAATATATTCAGAATTAACCTCATATTTGTCCGTTAAATACTTTTCAATTCCTATAGAATCAGAAACAAAATAGTCACTGGTTTTGATGGCTAATCGTTCTGCATACTTTAAGAACTTTTGAACAGGTTTTGAATATTTGCTTCTTTTCCACTCTAAACCATCCATATTTGTAACAACGATAGATCTAGAAGGAAGCATCCAACCCCAAACAGAACTGCTCGTATATCCTAATTGCAAGATAACGTCAAATTTTCTTTTTCTTGAATCAAGAATACAATTAAAATCATATATAAACTGACCTGGAGTTCCAATCTTATCTTCAGGATCATACTTATGAATTATTTGGACTCCATTCCAAACTTTTTCTTGATAAGGGTGGCTATGCGAATTATAGACATATACTTCATGTCCTTTATTGCTTAAATATACCGAAAGATATTCTGCAAATTGCTCGAATCCACCATGATTGTTGGGTATCCCTCTTGTACCCAGAATAGCTATCTTCATAAATGTAATTATGACTTAGGCACAAATATAACCTATATTTTTACCTTATATAAATTTAAATATGATTTCTGAAATTTTATAAAGCCCATATTTATTATTTTTGTACTTTAAGTTTAATATTTCCTGCTTTGAAAAAATCACAAAAATTTTTCTTTTTATATTGTTTCATATTACTTCAATTAAGTAGTTATTCTCAAATTCCTTTAAAAAATAACATAACTCAGAAATATTCATATTCTTTAGAAAATGTCAGCTTAGCTCATGCAAATGGTAATCATAATGCTTTTCCAAGTATCATGATGACTAAAAATAAAAAAATGATCGTTGGTTTTAGATCTTCTAGTGGGCACTTGAAAGGTAAAGCAAGTGCCAGTATTATTTTTAGTGATGATAATGGAAAAACCTGGTCTGAAGAAGTTATTATTGATAATGGTTTGGATTTTAAGGACAGTAAGTATGGAATAAGGAATGTAAATGTTACATTCCTTAAGAATAAATCCATAATCGCTACCTATCACGAGAACGATGGAGATTATGGAAGTTTATATTTTAAAACCTCATCTGATAATGGTACAACTTGGTCAAACAGAAAACAAATATTATTTGAAAATTTTGAAACAAACAAAATTAGTTGTGAAGGACACCTGATTGAAGTAGACAACAGGTTCGTAATTCCTGTTTTTGAAGGAAATAAAAATGATTCTTTAAATGCCGGAGTAGTAATCTCTGAAGATTTATCCAGTTGGAAATATGTTAAATTACCAAATCAAAATGGTAATGAACACGAAAATACCCTGATAAAAGATAATGATCAAAATCTAATTATGTTTTACTCAGATCCTACAACTGAAAAATTGTATAGATCAATATCAAAGGACAAAGGTAATTCTTGGAGTATTCCACAAGACATAACTTTTACTGAATGGAAAGTTCATCATAGACCAACTGTTTATTATGACTCTTCAACAGAACACATGTTTATCATTTTTAGGGAAAAAACAGAACAATCTGGCGCTTTAGCTATTTCATACGATAAAGGAGTAACTTGGCAAAGAATACTAACTGTTAATGATGATAAAAGACGTATTACTTATGGTGATTTCATAAAAATTTCTAAAAACAAAATTGGCTTGGTATTTGCCTCTGAACAAAAAAGTAATGGTCATAACTCTAACTTATACTTTGCCGAGCTTATAAGAACCAAAAAGTAAACACAATTCATCTTATCAAAGAATTTTGAATCATTCTTTAGTGAAGAATGCGATAAAAATGAAAATTGGTGCTGTAGGTCCGATATTCTTCGTATTTTAAGCATAGAAATTTAAAAGAAAACCCCGTTTTTTGGCTATATCGCCACTTTGCGGGGTTTGGTTTCTTTAAATTACAAAATAACAACTTGATATACAAATGGTTATTCACTTACGAACGTGCCAATATACAACGCGCCTATTACTATAGACAAATATCTATCAGTTTATATTTTATCCCAATTTCTCCATTACTTCTAATTTTGGATTAAGCTCTTTAAGTCCCAATACCAAAATCAATATCAAAAAAGCAACTATTTGATGTTTAAAAAGTCCTGCATTGGTTATACCCGCAAAAATCATCAATAAATTAATCAAAAAAAGGTAACTAACCTTGTTAAAAATATTAGTTTTTTCTTTTAACCTTTTCCTAAAACAAAAAAGGGGTGTTAGATATATACAAGAAACAAAAAATACTCCTGGTATCAGTCCATATTGGGAGGAAAAAGCCAATAAATCATTATGAGAATCCATGATATTTCTGTCTTTAGAACCAAAATCACTTTTATAAGCATTCCATCTTCCTGGGCCAATTCCAAAAACTTGGTTCTGTTTTATCATATTTAATGATGTTTGGAAATGATCTAATCTCAATTTCAAAGAAGCATTAAAATCATTGTCCTCTAGAACTAAAATAGTGTTTAAAGTTTTGCCTGAAAGATCAATCCTTTCTATTTTGAAATCTGTCAATTTAAGTCTTTCACTTTTGGGTTCAAAAAAAACAAGCACCGAAATAAAAATAAAAAAGCAAATAATCATTGTAATTATTTTCCCTACTCTCTTTCTTTTAATTAATATAAAGAGCTGAAAACAAAACTCAAAAAAACCATATAATATTAATATAAAAATAGCGCTTCTTGTTTTTGTTAATATTATTCCAAAAATTAGCACCAATATCAATAAAAAATATCTATTGGAAATTTTTTTCCTTGTTATCGAAAAACAAAAAAAGCAACATAAACAAGCTAAGATATTTGCAAACGTATTATTTCTTAACGAGCCACTAATAAATCGCCCAGAATCCGAAAAAAAAACACTATAAATTGTAGCTTCAAATAAAAGGAAAATAATGGATCCAATTATACCATAAAAAATATTTTTTTTTTGATACAACACTTCTGTGTTTAATAATATAAGAAACAGCAAACTATATCTCAAATGATAAGAGTTAGAAAGGATTAAACCCATATCATATCCCGTATGATAGCTCAATATATTAACTAACACCGAAACACAGATTAATCCTACACTAAAAAGGAATATATTGTAGTAACTGGAATTCTTAAAGTTATTTTTGGAAAAACTCTTTTTTCTATATTTGAAAATACCAAGAATCAAATATAAATCTATAGTGGTCACTAACGGAAAATATACTGTTTTATAATCATTTGGTGATGATATTAAAACACTTGGCAATAAATTATTTACCGCTACAGGTTGTGCCAAAACATTAAAAACCAAAAACAAAGAGTACCATTTAATATTCTTATTACCCAAAAAAATCGAAATGAAAAATATTATGGAAGAAGCTGCTTCAACCCATGTTATTTCACCTTCTAGGAAGTAAAATTTTTGGCTTTTAGAATTTAAAGAAAAAACAATTAATGTACCTATGTAAACAATACTTAAAACCGTTGTCAGTATTATATTTAGAATAAAGGTCATATACCATTTATATTATAACCGAATTTAGACAAAACTCATCATTCAAATCAAACAAAAGTTATTTTAGTGCATATAAAAGTTTGACTAATCCAATATATAAGAAATAAACCAAAAATATTACTGTCATATTTTGGATGAGAACAGTCATAACCCCAGATGTAACTACAGCTCCAAAATTAAAAGAAATCAGTATTAATAAAATAAGATTAGAAGGAATCTTTAAATCAAATTTACTTAAATAGACTTCATAAAAAAGATTGGATAAAAATCCCAACAGTAATGGAGAAAAAACCAATCCATAAACCCCAAAATTAACGTAGGAAATACCTAAATAGGAAGGTGTGATACTTCCGCCATCAAAACTAAATCCCATCAACTCTTTAAGAAATGTCCCACTATTTGGATGACTACCTGGTAATAACATTGAAAAATCAACCAAATATGTCTTTCCTAGTAAAAAATCGTACTTTTTAGGGAAAAAATCTATTACATATTGAAAGTTTTGAATATTAACAAAAGGCCTCCAAGCAAATCTCGCTTTAAATAATTTACTTAAATCAGCTTCATAATTTGTTCTAAGCGCTCCAAAAAAAACCATTAAAGAAAAAAGAGCCACAGCTGCAATCGCAATTTTCTTAAAAGAAAATTGCTTCCTATTAACAGCTTGTATAATGTAGATTATAAATACCACAAGAAATAGAGCTGGTCCTCTATTACCAAATGATAACACAAAAAAGAAAACCATTAGTGTAAGCAGAAACTTTATCATTTTGGATATCTTGGCCATCAAAATTGTTAATAAACCGAATGTAAAAAAATTCAGAGCTAGTTGGCTTATCAATCCTTTTCCTTCTCTTGCCCTAATTCTCACATTTTCAACATCTTTCATAAATATAATGAAGCCTCCGACATCATAAACAAATTTAAAAGTACACATTATTCCAAAAATCAAAAACAAAAACCCAACAATCGTTATTTTATGGTTAATAGAAAGATTTATACTTGATTCGGGAAATTTAACATATGAAACCCCTAATTTCTGAACCAAAAATCTAGACAATATTCCACCGATAAGAATAGAAAAAAACGAATAGTTAATCAAGAAAATTGTTTTATTTTCAATAACGATATGAGTATAAATATCCTTATAAAACAACCCTATATAAAAGAAAATAAAGTGAAATACAACAATAAATATGAATGGGTTAAACAAATTTCTAAGATTAAAAACCCTATTCACAAAATAGAAAATCAGAAAAGAAAAAAGTAAATAATAAATCATCTATTATCTTTATATTCTAATTATATCAATATCATAATGTTCAAAAACATCTAAGATGTTGGAGGAAACCTCCTCTTTACTATTTAGATAACAAACCACATCAATCTCATCTTTGTAAATTAGCTTAATATTTAACAAAGCGGATGAATAGTAAGAAAAAATCTTAAATGGCTTTACTTTTTCTATTAATAGTTCAATAGGCATGTTACTATCCAACTCCTCATACCCTAAGTCTAATTCTTTCATATATTCAGAAAAAACCTCTTTATAATAAGGATTATGAGTGTTAAAGGAGGCGTGTCCTTTATAATATATTATATTATTTTCTTTTTTCATTGTTGTAATTTCCTGAATACTTGCGTTATAAAACTCTTTTAAGTAGCTTACGGGGCCTCCAAGAATTAAAAAGTTTTCTTTTCCGAAACTGCTTCCAGAATTGTTAAATTGGACTTCAATTTTTTTTCTTTCCTTTCCTTTTGTAAACTTTCTAAGTGGAGTATAAATATAAGATATCTTATCAGATTCGTAAGGCAATATTGTTTCTTTATATCTATATAAAAAACCTAGAAACAGTGATATGGCAATTCTCTTAAAATGGTATTTTTTAAACCTCTCCTTATAATCATAAAAGTATAATACGCCTTCATAAAAAAAATTCACTTCACACTTAAACGTCTTTCTAAACTTATTATTAAAATAAATATAGTTTGCTAACAAACCGCCTATATGAGGAATAAAAATACTAACATCGGATTGGTTTTCTTTGACTATTTCTTTTAGAGCACCAATAACTTTTTTTAATTGGAAAAAACTTTTAACTAGTTTAGCTGTATTATCAACCCTTATATAATCAATATTCTTGGTATTCTTGGTATTTACTTTAAGACTTGAATGAATAATTAAAAATCTTTTATTTTCCGATCTTTTAGTTAAATAGTTAATCAACTCATATGCATAAAAAAGCTGAAATGGTGTTTGGCAAATAAAAATATTCATAAATTCTCTTTGTATATTTTCCAAAAATATAACTTACTGATAAATAGTGATAAAAATGATAGAACTTGAGCGATAGAAGCCCCTAAAACACCATACGTTGGAATTAATAAAAAGCTAGCTACAATATTAATCGTAAAACCAATTGCTGTCGCCTTTAATATTTGAAAATCTCTACTATACGAATATAATGCGTAATGGGAGATAAATGAAACACAAAAAAATGACATTGCAATTAATAAAACAAAATAGGAAATTATATTGCTTAACAATACGGTTTTATTCATAAATAAAAGAAGAGGATAAATAAATACAGAAGATAGTATTATCCCTAAAAAAGTATATTGTAGTAATTGCTTCTTATATACTTTAAATACAATCATAAATTCTCTAAAATTCTTTTTTCTGCTTTCTAACAATCTGGGGTATATTTCAATGATAACTATGGTTTGTACGAAAACGAAGAGAATATTTGATATACTCGAAAAAAAAGTAAAAATCCCCACCTCTTTATCCGAAAAATAAAATTTAAGAAAATACCTACCTGAGAACTCAATTAACTTGTACATAATTGTTCCAACAAAAAAAGGAAGAGCAATTACTATTCCCTTTTTTATCCAATCAAAATCTAATTCTTTAACCCATGTAAAATTGGTTTTTCTAAAACCTACCACCAAGGAAAATGCAGCCCCAAACAACCATAATATAAGAAGTGCATTTATGTTTTTGGCAACAAAATTAATTTGCCATAAAACATATAATACAATGATCCAAATACCAGATCTAAGAAAAAGAACCATTGTTCCTACAATTGATTTTTTAAGCAATATTAGAATTCGATATAATTCTTGAGATAAATGTTCTGCTACTAGTATTAGTATGAATAGAAATAAGTGCTCTTTTTCTACGATATCTAATTTTACCAAAAAAAAAGAAAATGGTATAACAAAAAAGTACGAAAGTAAGTAAAATAACAACTGATGTTTGAAATAAAAGCTAAACGGCTTTGCTTCTTTTTTAAGAATCTCTCTTGAACTGAAAGAATAGAAGTCAAAACCAACAATAAAAGTCATTATTATAACGGTACTTTGAAAAATACCAAAAGTGCCATATTCCTCAACTCCCAGTTCGTTAATTATTATTATTGATAAGGCAAATTTTAATCCAATTGTAGCTCCTCTTAAAAAAAGATTAAATAATCTGACCCTTGACGAAATGTCCATATTTTATAAATTAAGAATCATTACATCATCGTGACTACTCATGAACTATACTATAGTGATTGGGGTTTAGAGGCGTTCCTTTTTCTATATTTTGGGAAAAGGTATTTCCCAGTATATCCTTAAAGTACTTAGGGTGCATTCCGTAACCTGGCCTTATAGATCTTACATTCTCAGAAGAAACAACATCTCCTTTCTTAACATCTTTAATAACAAATAAAGATCTTGCAAATTTTTTATTCTTTTTTACTTTCTCAGAAAGCTCATAACTTACTTCACCTAACATCTTTTCAGTATTTCTCACTGCCATTACCATTTCTGTAAACTCTTTTTCATCTAAAGAAAAGTCTGCATCCGGCCCTCCTATAGATTTGTCTAAAATGAAGTGTTTCTCAATAACTTTTGCTCCAAGAGTGATTGCCACAGCTGGCGCTAATGATCCATAAGTATGATCACTAAATCCTACTTCTACGTTAAATCGCTTCTTTATATCGGGGATAGTATTAAGGTTTGCTAGTTCTAAAGGAGCCGGATAGGATGAAGTACATTTAAGCAACATTATTTCATTATTTCCTACATCTCTACAGGTATCAACTGCTAATTGGATATCTTCTTCGGTAGCAATACCCGTAGATATAATTATTGGCTTTCCTTTTGACGCTGTGTATTCTATTAATGGTATATCCTGAATTTCGAAAGAAGCTATCTTATAGGCAGGAACATTCAATGCTTCCAGATAGTCAACAGCTGTATTATCAAATGGGGAAGAAAAGCAAATCAATCCTTCCTCTTCTGCTACCTTAAATAGTTCCTTATGCCATTCCCAAGGAGTATAAGCCTCTCCATACAGTTGGTATAATGTTTTACCATCCCACAAAGTCCCTCCTTCAATCTTAAAATGCTCGTTATCACAATTAATTGTAAGTGTATCCGGAGTGTAGGTTTGCAACTTAATAGCGTCCGCTCCTGTTCTTTTTGCTGCTCTTATGGTTTCAATTGCTACTTCTAAACTTCCATTATGATTAGCCGATAATTCAGCAATAATAAAACAAGGATTATTCCCTCCAATATTTTTATTTCCTATTTTCATTTCCTAGTTTTTTTCCTTTAATAAATGTGATATTTTCGGTTCTAATTTTCTCCAAAACTACAGCTCCGTTTGGAGTTTTTACAACTATTTCTTCTTCTGACTGTAGAATAGTTCCATTATCAACCTGACTTTGGAAACCCAAATTACTATATCTTATTTTGTCAATAATAATTTTATGTCCTTCGTAAAATGTAAATGCTCCAGGATATGGGTTTGCTTGTGCACGAACCCAGTTCCTAATTCTTTCTTTATACCAATCCCAATTAATTTCACCATCTTCAGGAACACGCTTCCCGAAATATGTAGCTTCAGTATTATCTTGCTCTTCTAATTGAATGTTTTGATTTGTAGCTAGGGTTAGCACTTTTTCAACCAAAGGAAAGTATTTTTCAGCATACTTTTTTAGAATATCCGCTCCGGTATCTTTCTCATTAATTGGTACTCTAGTTTGTTCGATTATAGCACCAGTATCACATCCAACGTCTATTTTATGTGCCGTTATTCCAGTTTCTTTTTCATTATTAATAATAGCCCAGACATGAGGTGTTCGTCCTCTATATTTAGGCAGTAAAGAACCGTGAACATTAAATACAAGCTGATTAGGGTGTTGTATGATATCCTCTTCTATCAGAAACAGATAATTAATCGAGGCAATCACGTCTACCTGAATGTCCTTAATGAAATTGTACCCTACACCATTACGTGGGTTTCCTGCAAAACAAATAATCCCTTTATTCTCACAAAGATCAATTATTTTTTTAGACCCTTTATCAGTAAGAACAAAACAAACGTTATATCGATCTACAATCTTTAATAGAGTATCATGACCTAAACCTCCACTGCATAGAATTCCTAGTTTTAACATAATTGATCGATGGTGTTAAGAAAACGCTCTTTGATACTATTGTCGAATAATTTTTTCTGTTGATCCAAATAGGAGACATAATTTTCAAATTCTAACATTTCTATTATCCTTTCTTCAAAATCATTGACTTCGTATTTAGAAAAATCCCCTCCAGGAATAATTGCTTTGTGTTTGATTAAACCGTTGTATATTTTTTTCTGGTTATCAACAAAATAACCTCCCAAAATTGGCACTTTAACACAACAAAGTTCATAACAAATAGTACTTGCCGGTGCTATTGCAAAATTACAAGAAGTCATTAAATTACACATTTTAACATCAGATAAATTAGAGTGAATACGTATTTTATCTTCAAATTCTTCTTGTAGTTTATAAATTTGGATGTCCTGGTAAGCAGCACCCAAAATAACTTCAATTTGTTTTATTTTTTCGAACTTCAAAAGCGCTTTTACAGCTTTTAAAGAAAGTTTTAAAGGATCTGCTCCTCCAAAACAAACAAAAGCTCTGTTTATTTCTTCAATATTTCGTTCTGATTCAATAGCTTTTAAAAAAGGAGGCCTTATCAAGGCATACTTGGTACCTAACAATAATTCTGTATAAGCTTCCTTTTTAAAATCCCTTTCTGTAATACTAATAGAGTGGTTAATAACAATATTAGCATACATATGTTCTATTGCCAGATCATCTATGTAAATCATAGAATAACCTTCTTCTACTATTTTTTTTTGGTAGTCTGAATTGAAGTGGTAGCCATCAGCAATAATGACGTGATTTTTGGATGTAAAATTCTTTGACAACCATTTTGGTTCATCACCTAAATTAATCTCTTCGGGAATTTTAAATACTCTGATTGTCTTGGGAATAACTGAATCTACAGATCTTGAGTTTATTATATATATAAAATCATAATTATCCTTGATCATTTCAACCAGCCCTAATAATCTGTACAGGTGTCCAAGGCCTGTTTTTGAATTGCCATCTGCACGAAATAAAATCTTTTTTTTCATTTGCGGAGCATTAAGTTATATTTAAGCTCTGCTAATTTCCAATCCACCTCAGTATCGATGTCTTGTGAAAGTAATTCTGAGATAACAACAGCTCCTGAATTGTTAGTAAATAACTTTTCTTCTTTTAAAAATACCTCTGTGTTAATCCAATAGTATTGTCCTGAATCATGGTATCGCTTGGGTAAATCTTGAGATCTGGAATTCAAATAGTCATTCCAGACCATTTTTATTTTGTCACCTTCAAACTCCAAACCTCTTTGTATAGGGTAAGAAAACTCTAATACCGGAAATACAGAATCAAGTTTATCACTAATTAACTTGTTAAAGCTTTCAATAATGGCATTCGAAGTGATAAATGGAGCTGTAGGCAGTATACAGCATATGTTTTCAAATTTTTTTCCAATTTTATCATACGATAAGATTACTTCTTTGATTACATCTGACAGTGTGGCAAAATCGTCTGCATTATCTTTACTTCTAAAAAAAGGTATTTGAGCTCCAAAACTAGTGGATATTTCTGCAACTTCTTTATCGTCAGTAGAAACCATAACATCTTCAAAAAGATTGGATCCAAGTGCTGCTTCTATAGAATAAGAAATAATTGGCTTTCCCAGAAAAGCTTTAATATTTTTTCTGGGAATTCGTTTACTCCCTCCTCGTGCAGGTATGAGCGCAAGATTACTCATTTACAAATTCTAAAACCTTAGAAATTACGTATTCTTGTTCATCTTCTTTCAAAGTTGGGTACATTGGTAAACTGATACATCTAGAGTAATACTTTTCGGAATTACTTAAATTAGCGTCTTTGTATCCTATTTTCTTATAGTATGGCAACGCATGTATTGGGATATAATGTATCTGAGAATAAATCTGATGTTTAAGCAAAAAATCATACAATCCTTTTCTATCGTCTACCTCGATTACAAATAAGTGATGGGCATTATAGCAGTTGTTAGGTAAAACCTGATATTTTACTCTACCTTCAAATGCTGCTTTATACTTTTCTGCTATTTCATTTCTTTTTTCTACCCTTTTATCATTTTTAGAAAGTTGAGTGATACCTAAAGCCGATTGAATATCGGTTAATCTATAATTAAAACCGAGTTCTTGCATCTCATAAAACCATCCTCCATGATTTTCTGACATGTTTTCTTTAGTTATTCCATGCGTCCTTAAGGAAGATAATCTTTTATATAGTTCTTCGTTGTTAGTGGTCACCATGCCCCCTTCTCCGCAAGCAATATGTTTTACCGGATGAAAAGAAAAAACTCCAATATCCGCATATTTTCCATTACCACAGAATTGTTTATTTCCTTTTGTATCTATAAAGTACCCTCCGGGAGCATGACAAGCATCTTCAATAATCCATAGATTATGTTCTTTTGCCAAATCTTTAAACGATTCTAAGTTAACTGGAAGACCTGCAAAATCAACGGGTATAATGCCTTTAAAAAAACCTTTTGGTTTACTTTCTATTAATTCTTTCGTCTTCTCTATAGACAAAAGATAAGTATTAGGGTCAATATCAGCGAACCATACTTCTCCTCCAGCAAAACGGACACAATTCGCTGAAGCCGCAAATGTTATTGGAGTAGTAATAACTCGTTCACCCTCTTTTAAACCTAAAGCCAAGACAGACAAATGCAGCCCCGAAGTAGCATTATTAACTGCCACGGCATATTTAGAACCAATATAGGTCGCAAATTTATCCTCAAACTCTTTTACCTTAGGGCCTTGAGTTAGAAAATCACTAGTTAATGTATTTACTACAGCATTGATATCTTCATGCGTGATATCTTGTTTTCCGTAGGGAATTATTTTATCTTTCATTACACTTCGAAAGTTGGATCTACATGTTCTTTAATGAGTTCTCTTAAACTATCAACTGTTTCCCATTCCTCATTCTTACCAGAATTATAACTAAATCCTAAATCTACCTTTTTAGCATTAAAAATCGAAATAAAGTCTTCTAAATTCCATGAATGTGTTGCAGGAAGTATGGTATAATACTTTCCTAAATCGTAAGTATAAAAAGAGTCTGAAGGCGTAATCATTTCTTCATGTACTTTTTCTCCTGGACGAATCCCCACTACGGGTTTTTCACATTTGGGACCAATTGCTTCTGCCACATCCATAATCCTATAAGAAGGAATTTTGGGAACAAACAGTTCCCCTCCCCAGGCGTGCTCTAAGGCATGCATCACCATGTCAACGCCTCCTTGTAAAGAAATATTAAAACGCGTCATATTGGGATCAGTTATTGGTAACTTATTTTCTATCTTCCTTTTATTTATGAAAAATGGAATAACAGAGCCATTAGACCCCATTACATTTCCATAACGCACTACCGAAAACCGAATAGGGTTACTACCCTTAATATTATTTGCGGCAATAAACAATTTGTCCGAAGTCAGTTTTGTTGCTCCATACAAATTAATTGGGGCACAAGCTTTATCAGTTGACAAAGCCACAACCCGTTCTACATTGGTTTTTAAGCAAGCATCAACAACATTCTCAGCACCTCCTATATTAGTTTTAATACACTCATCTGGGTTATACTCTGCTATATGAACATGCTTCATTGCCGCAGCATGTATAACATAGTTCACACCTTGGAACGCCCTAATTAATCGTTCTTTGTCCCTTACATCTCCAATAAAATATCTTATTTGAGGATATTTATATGAAGGGAATTCCTGAGCCATTTGAAACTGCTTTTGCTCATCTCTAGAAAATATGATTAATCTTCTTAATTCCGGTTTTTTATTCAAAATATGCTTTGTAAGAGCCTTTCCTAAAGACCCTGTACCGCCTGTAATTAAAACTGATTTTCCGTTTAAATCTAGCATGCTAATCTTCTATTAGATAATCTATAATATTTGTTATTTTTTTTGAGTAAAGATACGGATCATATCTACTATCTATCTCTTTTGTTCTAATAATCATCGATTCTTTATTAAATTCCATGAACTTACTTGGACTAAAGCCACTTACAATTTCTTCTTTACTAAACTCATAAGCTTTGTCATTATAAGTAAACTTAACTGAGTTTAGCTTCATTTCCTTTTGTTTTGGTGTTTTACCAAAATCAAGCCTTATTCTCTCCGGGTATATTCTATCTGGTAGTGTAAAAACTATGTCTTGGTTACCACGTCCGCCTTTTACTTTCGTTTCAACAAAATCTTCAGAATGAAATGTATCTTCTCCAAATTCATAAAAATAAACTTCAAAAACATCATCTACCAACACTTCTGCATTAATAATTAATTTTAATTCATTATCCTCAATAACAACTAATTGTCTATTTTCTGTTTCGCTATTTTTTTTCTCTTTACATGATATTAAAAATGATAATACCATAAATAATAATACATATCTCATTTTCTTTCAATTTATTTATATAATTTAGAAATAACTTTTATTAGACTATCTTTCCAATATGGAATTTCAATGCTCATTTTTTCTTTAATTTTAAATTTAGCAAGAACACTAAATGAAGGCCGCTTAGCGAATGTCGGGAAATCTTCTGTTTTTATTGAGCTTACCCTAATTCCTTCATTAATTTCGACAAAAATAGCCTTAGCAAAATCATACCAAGAAACCGCACCTTCATTGCTATAATGATAAAGCCCATAATTTTGGGATTTACTTCTAATAATTTGAATGATCACAGCTGCCAAATCTCCGGCATAGGTAGGAGTCCCTACTTGATCGGCAACCACAGAAATTTCATCACGTGCTTCTGCCAAACGTAACATGGTTTTCATAAAATTATGACCATGCTCAGAATATAACCAGGAGGTTCTAATTATAAAGTATTCTTTTAAAAACTGTTGTATTTCAACTTCGCCCTGTAGTTTTGATGATCCATAAACACTTATTGGATTCGGTTTATCTTCCTCTGTATAAGGTTCTCTTTTATTGCCATCAAACACAAAATCTGTAGAAATATGTATTAAAACAACTTTGTTTTCATGGCAAACCATGGCTAAATTCTTAGGGCCTTCAGCATTTACTTTAAAAGCTAATTCTTTTTCTTCTTCAGCTTTATCTACTGCTGTATACGCAGCACAATTCACACAATAGTCTATAGTGTTTGCAGCAAAAAAAGACTGTACCTGATTTAAATCGCAAATATCCAGATCATGATAGTCTGTATAAATAAAGTTCAAATCATCATATTTAGCTTCAATGCACTTGATACAAGATGCTAATTGCCCATGACCTCCTGTTACTAATATAGTTGTTAGTTGTTGGCCCCCTTCGACAAGCTCAGGCTGACAGTTTATTACTGATTGTTGATTCATTAAAGTCAATTTAAATTTGGAGCTTCGAACAATTAGTTTTTTTAAATAAATAATTCTTTAAATGTGGTCAATTCCATATCCTTTTCTGAAATAATAAGATCTTCTTCTTGTAGTCTCCAATCGATTTGTAAATCTTGGTCGTTAAAAATAATACCTCCTTCAGCCTCTTTGTTGTAAAAATTATCACATTTATAGGAGAAAATAGCTTTGTCGCTTAAAACAACAAATCCGTGTGCAAACCCTCTTGGAATGAATAACTGATGCTTATTGTCTTCTGTTAACTCTACAGCAACATGTTCCCCAAAGGTTTCAGAATCTATTCTGATATCAACTGCAACATCTAATACCGAACCTTTTATCACTCTCACCAATTTTGCCTGAGCATGATCTCTCGTCTGAAAATGCAGCCCCCTTAAAACACCTCGTGATGAAAAGGACTCATTATCTTGAACGAAATTCACATTTTGATTCGTGAGTTCATTGAATGTTTTTTGATTAAAGCTTTCAAAAAAATATCCTCTACTATCGTTAAAAATTTTAGGCTCAATAATATAACAGCCTTTCAACTTTGTCTCTCTTACCATCATTGTTTTTTATTCAGTAACCCTAATAAATTTTTACCATAACCACTTTTTAAAAGCGGTTCTGCTAAAGCTTTAAATTGTTCTTCGTTAATATACCCCATCTCATAGGCTGCTCCCTCAATAGCCCCTATTTTTAAACCTTGACGTTCCTCAATCACCTCTACAAACTGTGAGGCCTGCATTAACGATTGAAAAGTACCAGTATCTAACCAGGCCGTCCCACGATCTAAAATGCTTACATTTAGTTTTCTCATTTTAAGATACTCTCGGTTAATGTCGGTAATTTCCAACTCCCCTCTATGACTTGGTTTAATGTTTTTAGCAATCTCCACTACCGCATTATCATAGAAATAAATGCCTGGAACCGCATAATTCGATTTTGGATTTTCTGGTTTTTCTTCAATAGAAATCACTTGTCCTCCGCTATCAAACTCAACAACACCATATCGTTCCGGATCATGAACACGGTACGCATAAATAATCCCCCCGTCAGGATCATTATTAGCTTGTAATAATTTGGCTAAACCCGTCCCATAAAATATATTATCCCCTAAAATCAATGCGACTTTATCTTGACCAATAAAATCCTCTCCTATCAAAAAAGCCTCTGCTAATCCATTGGGTTCTTTCTGTACAGCATAATCAAAGCGGCAACCATACTTTCCTCCATCCCCCAACAAATCTTTAAACAATGGTAAATCTTTAGGTGTAGAAATAATCAACACTTCTCGAATTCCCGCGTACATTAAAGTTGAAAGGGGATAGTATATCATCGGTTTATCGTAAATAGGCATCAACTGCTTACTTACCGATAAGGTTAAAGGGTGTAATCTTGTACCCGAACCACCTGCTAAAATTATTCCTTTCATCTAGCTATATTGTTTTTCGTAATAATTTTGGTATTCACCACTCGTAACATTGTTCAACCAGTCTTCATTATTTAAATACCAATGAATTGTGATTTCCAAGCCTTCTTCAAAAGTAACCGATGGTTTCCAAGCTAACTCTTTATTAATTTTGGAAGCATCTATTGCATAACGTAAATCATGTCCTGGGCGGTCTTTAACATAGGTTATTAGTTTCTCTGAAGTCCCAAAGGGCCTTCCTAATTTTTCATCCATTTGCGCACATAACAGCTTCACCAAATCAATGTTTTTCCATTCATTAAAACCTCCTATGTTGTAGGTTTCCTTATCTTTCCCTTTATGAAATACTAAATCTATAGCTAAGGCATGATCTTTTACATATAACCAGTCTCTAGTATAATTTCCATCGCCATAAACCGGCAACGGTTTATTATTGATAATATTATTTATAAATAAGGGGATCAACTTTTCAGGAAATTGATTTTGACCATAGTTATTGGAACAATTAGTAATAACATATGGCAAGCTATACGTTTCACCATACGCTCTTACAAAATGATCGGAACTTGCTTTTGAAGCTGAATAAGGCGAATTTGGATCATAAGGTGTTTCTTCCGTAAATAATCCTGACTCCCCTAACGTTCCATACACCTCATCCGTACTTATGTGATAAAACCGCTTGTCTTTAAAATCCTTACTCCAACAGTTTTTAAAAGCATTCAACAGATTCATCGTTCCTATCACATTCGTTTTCACAAATGCTAAGGGATCTTTAATAGATCTATCAACATGAGATTCAGCCGCTAAATGTATAACCCCTTCAAACTTATGCGTATTAAACAGTTCATTTATGAAGTCCTCATCGGTAATATCCCCTTTTATAAAAGTATAATTTGGTCGCTCTTCAATGTCCTTTAGGTTTTCTAAATTACCCGCATAGGTCAAAGCATCCAAATTAAAAATATGGTACTCTTGGTATTTCTCTACAAACAATCGTACCACATGCGAGCCTATGAAGCCTGCCCCACCAGTAATGAGGATATTTTTCTTTTTACCGTTTAGCATATATTAATTGCTTTTTACTTTGTGGCAAAAGTACTATAATTCCTCTTGTTAACAAGTTTATTTAGCCGATAAAATTGTTAAAAAAACTGTTTAAATAATTACACCTTACTTACCAAGGCCTTCAAACTTTCTACAGTTTCCCATATTGTATTCTCGCCGGAATTATAACTAAATCCAGTATTCACTTTTTTAGCCTTGTAAATTTTAACAAATTCCTCTACCTCCCAGTTAGGATTCGGTGGTAAAATAACATAGAAATTTCCCAAATCGTAAGTACAAAAGGCATCGGCAGGCGCTATCATTTCTTCATGGATCTTTTCTCCAGGGCGTATGCCCACAATAGGTTTCTTACAATCTGGACTTATCGCTTCGGCCAAATCTGTAATTCTATAAGAAGGGAGTTTAGGCACAAAAATTCGCCGCCCCAAGTACACTCCAAAACAGACAATACCATATCTACCCCCTCCTGAATCGAGATATTAAACCGTGTCATCTCGGGATGTGTAATGGGTAAAACGCCTGTTTCCTTTTTCTTTATAAAAAAGGGTACCACCGAACCACTAGATCCCATCATGTTACCATAACGCACTACTGAAAAACGTGTTGTCTGGTTGCTTGGAATACAATTGGTCGCCACAAATAATTTATCGGCTGCCAGTTTGGTTGCTCCATACAAACTGACTGGAGCACAAGCTTTATCCGTAGACAACCCCACTACACGGGATACTTTTGTTTTTAAAGCTGCTTCAATAACATTTTCTGCCCCTCCAATATTCGTTTTAATACATTCCCCAAGATTCGCTTCCGTAATACTTATATTTTTCATGGCCGCTGTATGAATCACATAATCGATGCCCTGAAAGGCTTGTAATACACGCTCTTTATCCCTTACATCACCAATTATAAAGTGTAATTTCGGATATTCTTCAACAGATAATTCCCGTGCCATCGATGCCTGCTCCTGTTCACCCCTTGAAAAAACAACCACACGTTCCACTTCAGGGTGTTTCTTTAGAATATGTTTGGTAAGTGCTTGACCAAACGAGCCTGTGCCACCCGTAATCAACACAGACTTCCCTTTATAATTGAATGTTGTTTTTGAATTCATTAGAATTTAATATTAACACTGCAAATTCCTTTATAAAAAAGAAATTGCTTCATTCGCTCCTCATTCGCAATAGCAAATTTTAACAGCTAATTTAAGGTAAATATAGTTTTCTTGAGATTAGTTTATAGAATTCTATTATTTAAATGATAATAAAATCCTAATTGGGAAAGAAGTACAACCGAAGCTATGTGTTGTATATGAAACTTGCCTCCAAGGGATTGCTTCATCCAGACTGCAAACGTCTGGATTCGCAATGACAGACTGCCCTTTATTCCATACAACACCCCAACATGCGTCATTGCGAGGACGAAGGACGAAGCAATCTGTTGAAAACAAAGCCCGCAACCTAGAGATTGCTTTGCCTTGCTCGCAATGAAGGATTGCTCATTGTTTCACTCAACAAACCCAATATATGTCATTGCGAAGGAGGTACGACTGAAGCAATCTCACGCTTTGGCTGACAGAACAAACAGATAGCTTCACTACGTTCGCCAAGACGTTGCATTGAGTTTGTCAAAATGAGCGCTGCGACCAAAGTAATCTCATAGTTAGGCCTACCTAACTTACGGATTGCTTCGCTATGCTCGCAATGACGGACTGCCCATTATGTTATATACCCCAACACAACCTGTACAATAAACTCTTTATCCGTTTTACTTAAATTTGATCCCGATGGCAAACACAGTCCCTGTTCAAAAATCGATTTCGACACTTTATTACCGTAAAACGAACAACCTTTAAACACGGTTTGTAAATGTAATGGTTTCCATATGGGTTTTGACTCAATTTTATGATCCTTCAGATATTTCAATAAGCCCAAAGAGGTTATATTGGCTTCATTTGAATGGATTTGGATACAGTTTAACCAATAATTCGAAAAGCAATCTAATGATGGTTCTGAAAACACCTCTATAAAATCATATGATTGAAATAATTGCTGATAAAATTGATGGTTCGCTCTACGCTTTTCAACATAATCACACAACACCTTCATTTGTCCTCGACCAATTCCCGCAGAAATATTACTCAAACGATAGTTGAACCCTACCTCGCTATGCTCATACCATAGAGCATCATCTTTAGCTTGCGTAGCTAAAAAAATAGCTTTTTGTTTTAGTTTTTCATCCTTACAAATTAATGCACCTCCTCCCGAAGTCGTTATCATTTTATTACCATTAAATGATAGGATTCCAAAATCACCAAAAGTGCCACATTGCTGCCCCTTATATTTACTTCCTAGGGCTTCGGCGGCATCTTCTATAAGTGGAATGCCATATTTTTGGGAGACCTTAAGTATCTCATCCATTTTGGCAGGCATGCCAAAAATATGAACCACAATAATGGCTTTGGGTTTTTTACCTTTCGCAATCCGATCTTTAATACCTCGCTCCAAATGTTTGGGACACATGTTCCAAGTCTCGCTTTCGCTATCAACAAATACGGGCATTGCTCCCTGATACAAGATAGGATTTGCTGATGCTACAAAGGTCATGCTCTGGCAAATCACCTCATCTCCCCTTTTTACACCTGCGAGTATCAAAGCCAAATGAATAGCCGCTGTGCCCGAAGATAAGGCTGCGACATAAACACCTCTTCCTAAATAAGATTCTAAGGCCTGCTCAAAAGCACCTATGTTTTTACCAGCCGGCGCTATCCAGTTTGTATCAAAGGCCTCTTGAATGTATTTCAATTCCTGGCCTCCCATGTGGGGTGTGGATAGTTTTATTTTAAAATCCATAAGATGAATTATAATGTTCGGTTTGGATCGTATAAAGATAGAAAAAGCAATCTTGTGAAGAACATTTTAGGGGTTGAACTGTTCTCGATACATCCGTCATGGCGAGGGAGACACGACCGAAGCCATCCCTTGGATAAGGACTCCCCACTTAAAGATTGCTTCGCCATACTCGCAATGACGTTAAAAACTGATTAACTGTACAAATAATGACCTGCTTTCCCCAAATTGATTGTCCAAACCCTTGTTACAAACCCAAACAAAAAACAAACACGTACGTCATGGCGAGGGAGACACGACCGAAGCCATCTCTTGGTTAAGGACTCCCCTACTTAAAGATTGCTTCGCCATACTCGCAATGACGTTAAAAACTGATTAGCTATACAAATAATGACCTGCTTTCCCCAAATTGATTGTCCAAACCCTTGTTACAAACCCAAACAAAAAACAAACACGTACGTCATGGCGAGGGAGACACAACCGAAGCCATCTCTTGGTTAAGGACTCCCCTACTTAAAGATTGCTTCGCCATACTCGCAATGACGTTAAAAACTGATTAGCTATACAAATAATGACCTGCTTTCCCCAAATTGATTGTCCAAACCTTTGCCGAAAGTCCAACCAAAAAACAAACACCTACGTCATGGCGAGGGAGGTACGACCGAAGCCATCCCTTGGTTAAGGACTCCCCTACTTAAAGATTGCTTCGCCATGCTCGCAATGACGTACCAAATGAAGTGCAAATCGTTTTAAGAATTATAATGATGTCCTTATAAAAGCTATATTCAGCAATATAGGTTTTGTTCAATTCAACCTTTTTAGGCCAAATCACAGTTCTATTATAGAATTCAGGATCTGTTTGTTGCGCTAACAAATGTTCTTCATTTTTAAAATACAACGATGCTGGTCCTGTAATACCTGGTTTTACCGACAATATAATGCGGTCATCGCCTTCAAGTATATCTGCAAAACCAGTAATATCAGGACGTGGCCCTACCAAACTCATATCTCCTAAAAGCACATTCAATAATTGGGGTAATTCATCTAACTTGGTTCGTCGCCAAAAATGCCCCAATCGCGTAACATTTAGTCTATTATCAGGCATCATTTTCATACTACGCAATTTATAAATCTCAAACAATCGGCCATTTTTGCCTACACGCTGTTGTTTAAAAATTCCTAGCTGCTTAGTGTCCAACCATGCCATGAACATAAATATTAAAATGAGCCAGCCGAATAAGAGCAATAACACTATCGACAACGAGAGGTCAAAGATTCGCTTTATGATAAGGTCTTTTCTTTTCAATACTATTAAATTAATTTGTTCGGTTTATAAAAATAGTTAAAACTTGTATACCGTGTAATCTTAGATTATTTATGATTTTCATATGGATACCTGCCTACGCAGGTATGACATTAATACGCTATTTTTTTCTTACTCAAAACCCTCGACAGCACTTAACGTAAAAAGTCAAAATATGCGCAGTTATGAATAGAGTCACCCTCTTATACTTTAGCCTGACCTAACTAGCAACAGAGCCTTTTAAGTTACTTGTCATGCCTGTGAAAACAGACATCCACTTAGCACTATGTGCTTATAAAAACTAAAAAATGTCGATAGGACTATGGGATACCTGCCTACGCAGGTATGACAACGAAACGTTTTTAATACAATTCCAAACACTATTTAGTCTGTCGTAAAGACTTTACCCCAACTATAACGCTTTAGGCTTGTAACCCGCAACAAGACCAATAAGGTTACCTGTCATGCCTGTGAAAACAGGCATCCACTTAGTAGTAAGTACTAATAAAAATTAAAGAAATGCCGATATGGTAATGTGGATACCTGCCTGCGCAGGTATGACTCACTGTACTGGCTAATAAAAATCATCTTGAATACAAACACACACCTATCTACTTCTACTTCTATTACAAACGCGCAGTGACCAATGCCTTTGGAAGAAAACTTTTTACATCATAAATAACACAGCCCTTATCTCTATACGATGCATAATCAATAGCCTCAAACTCGTTGTGACCAACCGCTAATACAATGGCATCGTAGCCGTCTTTCAACGTTTCCACCAATTCAAGATTATATTCTTTTCTAACTTCATCGGCCAGTGCATGCGGATCGAATACATCAACATCCAATCCAAACCCTTGTAATTCACTAACAACATCTACTACTCCTGAATTTCTTATATCCGGGCAGTTTTCTTTGAAGGTAATCCCCAAAACCAACACTTTGGCCCCTTTAATGACACTACTTCGTTCCACTAATAATTTTACGACTTTATTGGCTACATGGACACCCATCATGTCATTAACACGCCTTCCCGACAAGATAACATCTGGATAGTATCCCAAACTCTCGGCTTTGTGAGTTAGGTAATAGGGATCAACCCCTATACAATGCCCCCCTACCAAACCTGGCCTAAAAGGTAAAAAATTCCATTTGGTTCCGGCCGCTTCTAAAACTTCCATAGTATCAATCTCCAGTTTATCGAACACCAGGGCTAGCTCATTGATCAACGAAATATTAACATCACGTTGAATATTCTCTATGATCTTACCAGCCTCAGCCACCTTTATACTAGAAGCTTTATGGGTACCTACTGTTACGATTTGGTTATATAATTCATCAATGACACTTGCTATTTCTGCGGTGCTTCCAGAAGTAATCTTTACAATATTATGAACTTTTCGAACGGGGTCACCAGGATTGATACGTTCAGGAGAATAACCGCAGAAAAAATCTTGATTGAATTTTAAACCACTTGACTTTTCCAATTCTGGTACACAAACCTCTTCTGTACAACCAGGGTATACCGTCGATTCATAGATAACAATATCACCTTTGGATAAAACACTACCCACCAATTGACTGGCATTGATAAGAAATGACAAGTCTGGTGTATTAAACCTATCAATAGGTGTTGGCACCGTAACGATATAGATATTAGCACCTGTTAGCGCTTCAAGCTGTGTTGTAAACTGTAAGCCCTTAGCTTGCAAAAATGCATTCGAAGGTACTTCTTTAGTGACATCAATACCCTTTTTTAATTCCGATATGCGTCCCTCATTAATATCATAGCCTTGAACCTGAAATCCTTTTTTTGCAAATTCCATCGCCAAAGGTAAACCTACATAGCCCAGGCCTATTATTGCTATTTTATACCGTTCTTTATTCATGTTTTTAATCTAAATTGCAATAAACTCATTTAAACTTTTTCAATATATTAATTCTCACAATATACACTTAAAATCCGTACTATTTTTTGTTAATCTGTATAGTTATTTTAGGACGAGTCAATCTGTATAGGTACTGTATAGATAAAGTATGGATACAGTATGGATAGTGTATGAACACAGAATAACAATTTTTACTAAAACACCGCTCCTAAACACATTTTGCCAAAGCCCTTTTAAGGCTATATTCCCAACTGGGAATACATAGACTCAATTCATGCCGTATTTTTTCTTTATTTAGGACACTATAAGAAGGTCGCTTTGCTGCTGTATGATAAGCTTCTGTTTTTATAGGACTTACTTTTATTTTTGTTTTGGTAAGCTCAAAAATCGCCTTTGCAAAATCATACCAGCTCACAGACCCCATATTACTATAATGATAAAGACCATAATGTTTTGACTCAGTACAAATAATAGCAACTATAACTTCTGCCAAATCACCCGCATAGGTTGGCGATCCTATTTGATCGCAAACAACTCCAATCTCATCATTTGTTTCTGCCAATCGCAGCATGGTTTTCATAAAATTATGCCCGTATTCCGAATACAACCAAGACGTTCTAATAATAAAATAGTGCTCTAATAGCTCCTTAATTTCAATTTCACCCTGTAGTTTAGATGCCCCATATACACTCATTGGATTAGGAATATCCGTTTCAACATAAGGCTCTTTTTTTTCTCCATCAAAGACAAAGTCGGTTGATATATGAATCAAAACAATACCATACACCCGACAGCTTAAAGCTAAATTTTTAGGCCCCGTTGCATTTATGGCAAATGCCTTTTCTGTTTCAGTTTCTGCGCGATCGACTGCAGTGTATGCGGCACAATTGATACAGTAGTCTATTTTATTAGCCTTAAAAAAGGCTTGCACCTGATTTACATTGCAAATATCCAAGTCCTGATGGCTGGTATAGATAACATTTAAATCCTCATACCCCGAAGTTATATCCTTAATGCACGATGCCAATTGCCCATTTGCCCCAGTAACCAGGATAGTTACTAGTTGCTGGTTATTGGTTGTTGGGGTATTTGATGTTTTTTTCATTCAAAAAATACTATTATATACGATCAATAGATTCTTCAGTCGTCAACCTGCCCGCCATCTGGCATTTTCGCTAAACACATCCACTGGATGTATTTTTAACGCTCAATCCCCTTCTGAATGACAGAGAAGACACTTTCGTCGGACAAAAAGCCCCTCCTTGATGACAATATACTTTATAACAAAAGCCGGCTATTATATTATTCAAAAAATCATCTTTCTTTAACGGTCTCGGCACGTATAAGTAGTTGAGTATCCCAATGGCAATCGTGCTTCAGGAATAAGCAAGTAGAGGCAATTACTTATAGCAGTCATTGGGTGTAGTTTTTTTATTCTGTTATTCTATTTTTCAAATCCATTAGCCCGTGTAAGATTCTCGTGATTTCAATCGGTTGGTCAGTTCGTTTTCGATAAAAAATGATATGTCGGCTAGTTTTGAGTCCGAATAAGTCATTTGTTATTCCGTCATAATTCTTTCCCAATTCAGGATTACTAGCAATGTCCTGACAACTGTCCAACAGCAAATTATAATATCTGTCAGCTTGTGGTTCAGACCATTTTTCAATTGTGTATTCCCAAATTCCAGTCAAATCCTCAACCGCTTTGTTGGTCAGTTCATACTTAGCCATTCTTTTTACGTCTAGCTTTTAATTCCTGAAGATGTTTGTCTGGGTCAAAATCGTGTGCAATGCCGCTATCAATTCCTTCTTGAATTGCGTTTCTCAAGGCAATGACTTTACTTTCCTCGTTTTCCAAAAGACGAAGTCCAGCTCTGATTACTTCACTCACGTTTTTGTATCGTCCAGCAGTAACTTGACTACTAACAAATTGGTCAAAATAATTTCCGAGTGATATTGATGTGTTTTTACTCATAACTTCCTAATTATTTATTCAAAAATACCAAAAATTGGTAGGTTCCCCAAATTACATCCAACTCCTTTTACCTTATCTCCTTATAACTTTATCAATCCAACTAAGATTCTTCACTTCGTTGCTCAGCGTTTTGATGACCACACAAATTTAGATGATTACATATACAATGTGTCAAATAATGGTAAGTTTTGATCTTTTTCTGAAATAATTAACTGCGAATCAGGCATCCCCCAATCAATATTCAGGGTTCTATCATTAAATATAATACCGGATTCTGAAGCGCTGTTGTAATAATTGTCACATTTATAAGTGAAGATCGTATCGTTTTCCAATACCAAAAAGCCGTGTGCAAAGCCTCTTGGGATATAGAGCTGCTTATGTTCAATAGCATCTAAAACCACGGAAAAGTGTTGACCGAAAGTTGGTGATCCTTTTCTAATATCCACACAAACATCCAAAACCTTTCCTTTTACGACACGCACCAGTTTAGCTTGGGCAAATGCCCCTTTTTGAAAATGTAAGCCTCTTAAAACACCCTTCGAAGACTGGGATTGATTATCTTGTACAAAATCAACCCTAATTCCCGTTTGTTCTTCAAAATCACGCTGATTAAAACTTTCAAAAAAATAACCGCGTTCATCCTCAAATATTTGGGGTTGTATGATATAACAGTCTTTTAAAGGTGTTGGGGTTATGGTCATTGTATTGTTATGCTGTTATGCTGTTATGCAATTTTACAAACTTTTAATTAATTTGGAGCGCATTCGCCTTATATAAATCAATGCTTCCGAAGTTTCTTTTTGACTATCAATATAATTAAAATTTTCGGCTATCATCAGTTGGGTTTCTAACTCTGCTAAAGATCCTAATGCAATATATAAGAACTGCTTAAATTCTTTGTTACCCCTTCTAGCTGCTCCTTCTGCTATATTAGAAGGAATAGACACCGCAGCACGTCGCATTTGACTTACTAATGAAAATTGTTCTTCTTTGGGAAAGGTTTTTGTGATTACATAAATTTCCGTAACCATTTTCACACGTTTAAATTTTAGTAATTAATTGATTTTATTGTAATTATAAAATTAAGAACGTGTGCAACCACTCCTTACACTCGTTCTCTCATTAAAAATTTTAAACATTTCCTTTTGTGAAGTAATTTTTAAAATTTCTTAATGTTCGTTTCATGGCTTCTTTCCATACATTTAAGTCCTTATGGGAATTTATTGGTGTCACGTATTGTTTGTTATGTTGTTATGCTGTGATCAAGTGATGTTCTTTTTCTGTTATGGTGTGATCAGGTGATAGTGTGATGATATTTTTCATTTCAACCCAAAAGTTTAAACCTCTTCAATTTATGTTCCATAACCAAGTAACTCTTCCATTACATCACATGATAACTGCATCACTTGATCACAAATTTTACTCATCAACCAGCTGCATTAAATATTCCCCATAACCACTTTTAAGCAACGGCAAAGCCAATGCATTTAGCTTTTCCTTATCGATATACCCCATTTTATAAGCCACTTCTTCAATACAGCCAATTTTTTGTCCCTGGCGCTCTTCTATAACCTGCACAAACTGAGACGCCTGCATGAGCGAATTAAAGGTTCCTGTATCCAGCCAGGCTGTTCCTTTGTCTAAGATTTGCACATGAAGCACTCCTTTATCCAAATAAGCCTTATTGATATCGGTTATTTCCAGTTCACCACGAGAACTCGGAAGGATTTGCTTAGCAATTTCTACAACGCTATTATCATAAAAATAAATACCGGGCACCGCATAATTGGACTTTGGTTGTTTTGGTTTTTCTTCAATAGAGATCACCTTGTTGTTTTTATCGAATGCCACTACGCCGTAACGCTTCGGATCCTGAACATGGTAAGCAAATATAATACCTCCGTTAGGCTTAATACTTGCCTGTAACGTTTCATCTAATCCAGAACCGTAAAAAATATTATCGCCTAATATAAGAGCAACATCATCTTTCCCTATAAAATCTTCTCCTATAATAAAGGCTTCTGCCAGCCCATTGGGTTGTTCCTGAACGGCATATTCAAAACGGCAGCCATAATCGTTCCCATCTCCCAAAAGTTCTTTGAACCTGGGTGTGTCTTTAGAGGTCGAAATGATCAAAATCTCCCTGATCCCGGAAGCCATTAAGGTTGTTAGCGGATAATAGATCATGGGTTTATCATAGACAGGCATCAGCTGTTTACTCACTACTTTAGTAAGTGGGTGTAATCGCGTTCCGGAGCCTCCGGCTAATATGATTCCTTTCATTTTTTTTCTTTTAACTTAAACTCTAAAAACGCTCAAACAACACTAAATTATCTGTCATGCTGAGCCTGTCGAAGCACTAGCCTCCTTTTCCAAATTCAGTATAATTTTTTGAAAACTGAATCAGTTTCTCCCAATCTTTATCTATTAATGCCTTCTTTTTTCTTCTACTCCAACCTTTTAATTGCTTTTCTTTTTCTATAGCTAAATTAACATCAGTAAACTCAGCATACCACTTTAATTGAACTGGCTTTCTGCTATAGGTATATGATGAAATATCAACACCCCTATTATGCTCGTATAATCTTTTAGACAAATTAGACGTTATCCCTATGTAATAAGATGCATCTGAACATTCTAATATATACACATAATAAATTTTCAAGGCCTTAATATCCTTCGACAAGCTCAGGATGACATTTTAGTTCTTTTTACAATCTGATTTACTTCAATGTTAGTGTTTTTATAACGACTTAACGATGTAACCATCTCCCCTAATATAACTTTTTAACCATATCACTACCCCTAATAGCTTTTTTACTGCTTCTCATAATACGCCTGATACGAGCCACTAGTCACATGGTTTAACCATGTCTCATTTTGCAGATACCAATCAATGGTTTTGCTTAAGCCTTCTTCAAAAGAGACCGACGGTTGCCACCCTAATTCTTTTTTAATCTTTGAGGCATCGATAGCATATCGCAAATCATGCCCTGGACGATCTTTTACAAAAGTAATAAGCCCTTTTGAAGTTCCCAAAGGGCGTCCCAGTTTTAAATCCATCTGCTCACATAACAACGTTACCAAATCGATGTTCTTCCATTCATTAAAGCCTCCAATATTATAAGTTTCTTTAAGTTTTCCTTTATGAAAAATCAAATCGATGGCTTTAGCATGATCCATAACATACAACCAATCCCTGGTATAATTTCCATCGCCATATACCGGTAGCGGTTTATTATTGACTATATTATTGATGAACAGCGGAATTAACTTTTCAGGAAATTGATGGGGTCCATAGTTATTGGAACAATTTGAAATCACATAAGGTAAGCCATAGGTTTCTCCATAAGCCCTCACAAAATGATCGGAACTCGCTTTTGATGCTGAATATGGTGAATTGGGATCATACGAAGTCTTTTCAGTAAACAACCCTGTTGCCCCTAATGTTCCGTAAACTTCATCTGTGCTTATATGATAAAACAATTTTCCATTAAAATCATCACCCCATAAGACTTTAGCGGCATTCAATAAGTTTACTGTCCCGATAATATTTGTTTTTACAAACGCCAATGGGTCACTAATGGAGCGATCGACATGCGATTCTGCAGCTAAATGAATGACGGCATCGAATTGTTGTTCTTTGAAAAGCCTATCGACAAAGGCTCCATCTGTTATATCGCCTTTAATGAACCTATAGTTTTGCTGATGCTCGACATCTTTGAGGTTCTCCAAATTACCAGCATAGGTTAGGGCATCTAGATTAAAAACAGTGTGATTAGGATAGGTGTTTACAAACAATCTAACCACATGAGATCCTATAAACCCAGCGCCACCAGTTATTAAAAGCGTCATAGCATTTATATTCTATCTTTAAAACGATCTAAAAACCTCACAAATTCTCTTGTCAATAGCAAAACAAATGTTAAAAGTCCCAATAAAATAGCGTATTTTATTTTTTTGTTGATATCATAGCCTAATAACCTACTCGACGTATCTACCGTACCTGTATTCTCCTGACTGGATACAAGCTCTATTATTTTGGATTTATCCTCTTTTTTTCGTTGGATCTCCACCAATTCCCTACGCAACCTCACATCATTCGTATACAGTTCGAATTCTTTCGTTACACTTTTATCTTCGGTATTGTCTATTCGAATGGTAGTTTGCGAACTGGCATCTGTCCCAACTTGTTGTTTTAATACTTCTTGGTAGACTCCTTGTAGGGCTTCAGACTTGGACAACGCCTCATTAATTGCATTTTCCTGACGTGTTAACTCCAACGAGTCCTTTCTCTTCTCTGCTTCAAAATAGGGTGTCCTATTAATACTCTCAATAATATTCGGAATGACATCCTTAAATACATTTTTGGATTTAGCTTTTAAGATAATCCGTTGTAAAGGGTTCTCAGAAGTCTTGGCACTCTCAATATAATCTTCGAATGTAATGGTTGAAGCCAACACAGAATCCAAGCTTTTTTTATACTTATCGAAACGCACCATTTCATCATTTTTAGTCGCAACCGATTCCACCTCAAACCCAATAATACTTTCCAGTTTTTCTTCATTTTCAAGACCCAAAGAGGAACTTAAAGACGTAAAATCCCTTTCTCCAATCAGTTTGTTGTAATAATCTATTAAATTGTATAGATTTTCACCTGTTTTATAATTTTGCTTGACAATGGCAGTCGATTTATAAATAGGGGCAGACACTTGCTCTTTAGCCATTCCCAATCCAAAACCAATTACAGTGGCTATAACAATCTTTAAGGCATGTTTTTTAACAAAAAACACCAACCATACAAAACCCAAAAACAAGGCGTTAAAAATCCTACCTATAAACTTAAAAAAACGATCGAATGCATTCCCTATAAGTTTAAATAATTGTCCCAAATCGACTTCTTCAGATTGCTGGGGTTGCGGCAACTCTTTACTCATACTTCTTTCTTTTTAATTAAAAATTTGTTCTAATATATTTCTGGTTATCACATAGGTTGGTTTAACTCCTGAAGTTCCTAAGCCTCCCGATGCCAGCGTACTTCCTGTTTCTAACGGGTTATCACTGGCATAATAGGCGTAACGTACTTTTACACTAGGACTGATGTTTCCTCTAATTTTTGAAGCTGCCTGAATGGCCTTATGGTAATGTGCACCTTCCATCTCCAGACCAATGACCTTCCAGGTAGAATTGTAAAAAAACTTTAAAATATCTCTGTTCTGCAAGGAAGTTCCCAAAACGGTAATCATAGTACCCTCATAAACATCCACGCCTTCACACTGGATATCCTCTTTCTTTAGTTCATTTTTAAAAGGGTAATTATCGGCTGTACCTTCAAAAATATGTGCAGACGGAATCATGATGTCACCCTTTTTACCTTCTAAAATACCTGCTTTCCCCATAATGGATATAGATTCTACATTCAGGTGGATCTTTTCACCATTAACTTCATAAGGTTTTAAAAGCTCGTCCATGGTTTCATAAGCTTGTTCCCCAAAGGCATAATCCATGACCAAAATAATCGGTTTTTCCGATTTTAGCAATGTTTCATCTACTTTAATATCTATTTTGGAAACATCGAACATACTGGAATCAAAAATCTGTACATCGATATTGGTTCCAGACGTATCCTCAATATAACACATGCCCTTTAGCAAAGCTTCTTTTGTCACCTTTTCCCGAAGGTTTCCGTTTTCATTATGACTTAAAGCTTCGTACACTTCAAAAACATCTTTCTTGGAAACCAATGTTTTTAATGCATTGGGCGCAAACAAGGTATTCATCACACTATGCATATTGGCACTAATAATGTGGATAGGGCGCTTTAATATACTTTTTTTATAAAGTACATCTTTAATAGCATCCGCCCAAATTTCACCATGAATGTGGTGACCTATACGCTCCCGCAACATAGGGCTAAACATAACGGTACGTTTATCGTTATGCAACTGTTCTTCAATGGCTAATTTCCCCAACCAATATACAATATGAAGAAACCGTTCGGGCTGAGATTTCGTAGCAAATTTCGAATATACTGCACTTATTTCATTAAAGGTTCTTCCTAAAATACTGGCGGTATGTGTTATGGCTATTTCTCTTGCCTCTTGTGTTAGCTTCTTAGTATCTAAAACTACTTTTTCTAATTTCTTCCAATCACGCGTAGTCGTTCCTGCCTCATCTATTAGCACGCGGTTACTTATTTTATGGGACTCTACAAACAAAAAAGTAAGATGCGTTAGAATATCATAGATCTCCGAGCGCCCCCGGGTAATCTCAATATTCATTTGCTCAGCATCAATTCTATAACAGTTACGGCGTCTCTTTTCTGGAATAATGGGTTTAAAATGTGATTTGCTATAACCTTCGTCACTTGTTAAATTGATGAACCGACATTCCTCAATGCCTCTTGGCAATCTATCAATTACATAAAGAAGCCCCTCTAATTCTGCTTTTTGATCACCTATAGAACCATATATTTCAGGACGTAATAGCAATAAAGACTCTCGTAAAGTTTCACCCGAAATCCCCATAGGCTTATAAAAGCCCCTGTTAAACAAATGGCGCATGGTTATATACATCCTTTCAATGGCACTGGAGCTCTCTTGTGCCCGTGTTCTGTCATGATGTTCCTGATTGCCCATTTGTCTTCTTTTTCGGATGCAAAGATAGCATTATTTCACTTAAACTAACTGCGAAAAACCATCAACTATTTTCCTGTCGTTGGACAGTCGGGGCACCTTATTTTGTCCTCCTAATTTCCCAACAGATTTCATATAATCTTGAAAACCATCTTTTTTCACTTTGGTAATTTTAAGTGACTGCAATACTTTTCCTTGTATCAAATCGAAATAATAACTGTTTTGCTTTTGGAGGGACACGTCAATTTTTTTTGCAAATGCCTGTATATCCTCCGGTTCATTTTCAAACTCTACAAACCATTCGTGATAAGGCAACCCTGTTGGAGGGTTTATTTGTGGCGCCACTGTAAATTCTGAAACACGAACCGATGTATCTATAATAGCTTCCTGAATGGCTTGCTCTACTTCCTTCCCAATAACATGCTCTCCAAAAGCGGATATAAAATGCTTGATGCGCCCTGAAACGATAACACGATAAGGTTTTATTGAAGTAAACTCTACGGTATCTCCAATACTATAGGCCCAAAGTCCCGCATTGGTAGAAATGATCATGACGTAATTAACACCCAACTCCACATCTTTAATTGTAATCCGCTTAGGGGAATCATCGTAAAATTCATCTGCCCTTATAAACTCATAAAAAATACCAGAATTTAACTGCAACAGCATACCTCTTTCATTTTGTTTATCCTGAAAAGCAAAGAATCCTTCACTGGCAGGATACAGCTCAATGCTATCGACTGGGCGTCCGATAAGGTTTTCAAATTTGGCACGATAAGGCTCGTAGTTTACACCACCGAAAATGAACAAATTAAAGTTTTTAAAGACCTCTCCTACTTTCTTTCCTGTTTTCTTTTGTAATTTTTCAAAATACATCTGCACCCAAGACGGTATCCCGGAGATTACCGTCATATCTTCTAGTAAAGTTTCTTCCACAATAGCGTCCACCTTAGTTTCCCAATCTTCTATGCAGTTGGTTTCCCAAGAGGGCAACCTGTTCTTTTGAAGGTACTTGGGAACATAATGCGCCACGATCCCCGACAGGCGTCCAAGCTGAATCCCATTTTGTTCTTTAAGTATGGGACTGCCTTGTAAAAAAATCATTTTTCCATCCACAAAGCGGCTATTCCCGGTTTCGTGAATATACATCAAAATAGCATTTCTGGCTGCTTCAACATGACTGGGCATGCTTTCTTTAGTAATCGGAATATATTTTGCCCCAGAAGTTGTACCCGATGTTTTTGCAAAGTACAGAGGCTTGCCTGGCCAAAGCACGTTTGATTTACCCTCAACAACCAATTCTACATATGACTTCAAACCTTCATAATCTCTAACAGGCACACGTCTTACAAAATCTTCATAAGTGTTAATACTTATAAAGTCATGATCTTTTCCAAACTGAGTAGACACCGCTTTGGTTATTAATTCTTGAAAGACCTGTTCTTGTGTCTCAACAGGGGTATTGGCCCATTTACGAATGCGCTTATAGATCTGTTTTGCAAATGGCTTTGCTAAAGCTGATTTTAATGATAGCATTAATCAATTTTTTAGTTATGAAATCATATTGATTTCTAGGTTAAATTTCCTGTGGCCTTAAAATAGTTTCTGAATGAACAACTTCATAACGTCTTACAAAGGCTATTATTTGTTTACACATAAACACAACCACTAAAATGACAAAGGTTAAAAGTGGAAATATTAAGCAATATCTGTTCCAAATGTTCTTATCAATGAATCCTATTTCCTGAAAACTTGAAACACTATCAAAATAAGTGTCTTCTTCTATTTGCTGTGCCGATAATTTAGTTAACTCATTTCTTAATTCAAGTTCTTTGGATAGCAATTCGTATTCACGAGTATTGACGCGCTCTTGAACCAGCGACATTCCATCCTTTAGGGTGATAGATCCCGTATTAGAATTGGATTCTGTTTGCATGACTTTAATATAAACCTTTTTAAGGGAATCTATCTGGTTTAAGGATTCTCCAATACGTGCTTTTTCTACAACTATTAACGAATCCCTTTTCTTCATTTTTTTTATAGAATAATTATTCGTGAAATTTGAATTTAAACCAGTCTCCAGAGACCTAAAAAGATCCTTTTTTAAAGACCTTACCTTAATTTCAAATAATGTGCCTCCGTAAATACTTCTATTCTCTATAAAATCATCAAATTGGATATTTTGTTGCCTTACACTATCTAGTTTCTTTATAAAACTCTCATATTGAAGAATTCGATCGTTTTCCGTTTCCGGTCCTGGGTTAATTTCAAATTCCAATAAAGTTTCGGCATCTCTTTTTTCAATCTGAAATATTTCAGCAAGGCGCTTGTAATTTTTATCTTCAATCAAAGCATTATAATAATCAATGTTCGTTACCAGCTGGTATTTCGACTCGAAATAGGGCTTTACCAACATTTTTGAGGCATATACTTTACTGGACATTCGCTCTAATCCCAAGCCTAAAACAGCTGCAGTGACTATAGATATTCCTATAAGTTTATAATTGTCGATAATCTTTTTTACAATAAAGACGAAAACATATAAAATCGAATTAAAAATAGATTTTATAAAGTTGTAAAATCGGTCAAAAGCTTTTCCTATAAGCTTAAATAACTGTCCAAGGTCTACCTCTTCGGACGGTAATTGTTGTGGTGTTTCTCTATTCATTTTTTGGGTTAAATTGGTTAGGTTTGTTATTTGTTTTTACATATTAAAATCTTATAATATAATAAATATTTCCTTTCATTTTGTAAACAAGGTGTGCGATAAAAAAAATACGTGAAAAGGCTTTTTTGTATATATTCAGAGACAAACTACTGATTAAGATATTAACAATGGCACCTGTATCCAAAACGTGTTTTTGAATGTTTAACATGCTTATTCAAAATCTATAAAGTTGGTTGGGTTAATTGGATAGCCATCATTCCACAGTTCAAAATGCAGGTGTGGTCCGGTAGACAGTTCACCAGTATTACCAGCAGTTGCAATAACCTCACCAGCCTTAACCAAATCGCCTTGTTCTTTAGTTAAAGATGCATTGTGTTTATATACCGATATTAAACCGTAGCTGTGCTCTAAAATAATAACATACCCTGTACTTGCCGTCCACTCCGAAAAAATAACCACACCATCTGCCGTCGCTTTTATTGGTGTATCTTTCTCTACTACCAAATCGACAGCATAATGTTTGTCCTCTAAATTATAGGGTTCACTAATAGTTCCTTTAACTGGGGGGAATAATACAAAATTTGCGGCTGATGTTGCCGACTCAAATAAATTGTATTTATCTTCTTTATCGACCTTTTCCCTTAACAACGAATCTTCTACAATTGGATTTAAATCGACTTCGCTTATTTCCAGTTTTACCGCCTCAACGATAGAATCTTTATTAAAATCTAAAGCACTAACATCTCCTTTTAATACCTTTTTTATGGATTCGTAATAACGTTCGTTCATCGTAATAACTTGCTGTAACGAATCCGTTTTATAATTTAACTCGGTGGCTTTCTTTTTTAAAGCTGTAGAGGAATAGCCAGGAATATATTCTCTAAGGGGGGTAAATGCAATTAATAAAGAGGTGGCTACTATAAAAAAAATAGTGATTAATGATGCAAATACAAAGACATTTAAGCGCGAAAGCTTAAATGAAAGACGTTCTTCGAAAGTGTCTTCATTTAGTATTACCAGCCTGTATTTAGCCAGCAACTTTCGCCTTATTCTTTTTTGGACTTTCTTTTTTTCCTTCATTCGAATACAAAATTAAATAAAATTCTCGCAAGGCATATTTCTCTTTATGCTAAAGTTACACTTAAAACGAGTTTATTAAACTTTAATTATTAACTTTGTGACATCAAATAAATACATTATGAGTTTATATACGTTACCACTAGCGATTGGAGCCCCACAAATTATACTAATTGTGGTTGTTGTTTTATTATTATTTGGAGGAAAAAAAATACCGGAATTAATGCGTGGTTTAGGTAGCGGCATTAAAGAATTTAAAGACGCTAGTAAAGAAGAAGGTTCCAAGAAACCATCTAAAGAAGATAACAAAGAATAAAAAATATTCGCTTGTTTAAAACAAAAGCCAGCATGAAAATCATGCTGGCTTTTGTTTTATATACATCTACTCACAGCCATAAGAAAGATTGACTAAAGACCGCTACGCTTTTAGATTTAAGAAATTTTAGACAGGTTTATTTTCAGTAAGTTAAAAAATTCTGTCTTTTTAAAAGAGGCTTTTATTCACGAAAAGATAAACTCTTTAAAAGGCTTCATGTTATGCAAAAAAGCAAAGTCCAAAGCATAGATATTCAATTTGTCTGCTATCTTTTGTCTGGCAGTGAAACGGTCTTGCTTTAAACGTTTTGGATGCTAATGACCTGCAGCATAACAAAAGATTTAATCTAACTTAACAGACTTAATTATGGCATCAAGTTCAAACATATAATTTCGTTTATCTACTGAGGGTGCAAATACAAAACCTTCTATAACCACCCACCTATTGTTTTTCTTGTCCTCGATCGCATAGTTTACATAGGGCCCAGCCATAAAGCCTCCTTTTAAATCCCATAATCCTTTAGTTTCTAAAGCGGGTTTGTTATCTAAAACTATTTTGGCATGGAAAGGGGTGTACGCATTTTCTGTAACCATATATGTGCCATCTAAAGTTCCATGTACATGCGCTTTGCCTATGGAGTCCCTGGTTTTTATAATTTGATTAATAATACTATCGTTTCGCTTTATCGCATTATAAGGCAATTCGTAAACCAACAAATTTGTGCTTCCTGTTGTGATATCTTTACGGATCCAAAAGAAATTGCCTTCCTCTTTTGCTATTCTAAATACCGAAGGAAACTTAAGGTGCACTCCCATTTTTTCCTGCATTGCTTTATTCTTATGCAATGCCTTGGCTATGCGCCGTTGGAGTTCTTTTAATTCTTCTTTTTTAAACTCTTCTAATATTTTATCGGAATTTGTTTCTATAACCTCGATAAGAGCTTCTTTTGTAGGTCCTGAAACAATAATTACTTTTTGGGGCTTTGCATATATATCCTTTTCTACTTTTAGCCCAGCTTCTTTCCCAAGCTCTATTTTTAAAAGGGTCCTATTTCTAGTAACAAAGCCAGAGAAAACGCTTGGTGGAATTTGACTGATAACAAATGTAGGTTCGTCTTGAGGCAAGCCGTAAATAGTTGTTGTAAGGACTTTTCTTATTGCTTCTCCTAAACTTCCACTCCACATCTCGTTATCTATAACAACAGATACCTGATTGATATTCCCTGACGAATCTAAAAGTACTTTTTGCTTTGATACTTTAGAATCACGACAGGACGTAACAAGCAATAATCCCAATATCGCTATAAAAATATTTCGCATTATATTTTAGGTTTAATAGGAACTTAACCTTTCGATATTTTAAGTTTCATTCCCGGTTTTAATTTTGTCCCACTAATATCGTTCCAATCTTTAATATTTTGAACAGAAACCCCTGAAAATTTTTGAGAAATGCTCCACAAAGAGTCTCCTTCTTTAACAGTATAAATTGTTACATTGCCTGTAAGTGTTGATTTTGTTGTTACAGCTGCCGATGGGACATACTGTTTTCTTGGATATATGGTTAATCGTTGCCCTATTCTTAAATTATTGCTTCTTAAACCATTCCATTGTTTTATTTGACTTACACGCACACCATAGCGTCTAGATATTTTCCCCAAATAATCGCCTGCTTTTACTTTATATCGAATTCTACTATCATTATTAAAGAACTGTGGCAAAGGTTTTTCACGTTTATCAAATTCAGCTTTAGCAAATGCGTATATTTCTTTTTCATTATTCACGAACGCTCCCACAACTTCATTAGGCAGCCTCAAAACATAATTTTTCCCTTTTATAATGGGAATAATATCCAATTTATAAGAGGGATTTAAAAACTGTAATGCTTCAATAGGTGTACCTGTTACTTCGGAGACCTGATCTAATGTTATCATTTGTTTTACCCTTACTGTATCGGTTTCAAAATAAGCAAACTCGGGCTTTATACGCTTAAATCCGTGCGCTTCGGCATATTCAAAAATGTACATCGTTGCTAAAAATGCAGGTAAATATCCTGCCGTTTCCCTAGGCAAGTTGTGTCGTATATTCCAATAATTTTGATAGCCCCCAGACCTTCTAATCGCTTTTGTTACATTGCCTGGTCCGGAATTGTATGCTGCCAATGCCAAATCCCAATCGCCAAATATCTCATATAATTTTGACAAGTATTCTGTAGCTGCTTTTGTGGACTTTATAGGATCGCAACGCTCATCAACATAACTACTCACATCTAAGTCATACATTTTACCTGTAGCAAACATAAACTGCCATAAACCGGTTGCACCAACCCTGGACTTAGCTCGTGGCTTTAATGCCGATTCTACTATGGCCAAATATTTTATTTCCAATGGAATACCTTGATTATCTAACTCCCTTTCGAACAATGGAAAATAAAAGGCGCTCAAGGTAATCAGTTTTTGTAATGTTTCCCTACGGTTTTTTAAATAGGATTTAATAACGCTTTCCAAAGACGGATTATAGGCTACGTTAAAAGGTGTTTTTGCATCCAACTCTTTTAATCTTGCCTTTAGGGTATCTGTTGGCAACTCCAGATAATCTACGGTCTCGTATGTTAGCTCTGTAACCGACTTATAAATTGTATCGAATAATGTATTACTATAAATCTCTTCGTACCATTTCTTATCCAAGTCAGCAAGCTCTTTAACGTCAGCCCTATCTTTAATTGACGTACTATCTGGAAGTACCGGTATTTGTTTTTCAACTTTTAAATCTCCATCGATTATTGAATCCACTACTGCCTTTTTTTGAAGAGGAATAGAATCTTGTGTTTGTGCTGTTCCAACACAAAATGTACTTAAAAATAATAATGAAAGAAAAAATTTAGCCATATCTGTCGTTTCGGTTAGGTAGGAACGATGATACGGCTAAATTCGTATATTTTATGGTAATTAAAAAACTTAAAGGCTGTTATTCCAAAATAGCAGCAATTCCAGGCAATGTTTTCCCTTCTAGACTTTCCAACATAGCGCCACCACCTGTACTTACATAGCTCACTTTATTTTCAAACCCAAACTGCTTTACGGCAGCTACAGAATCACCTCCACCTACTAACGAGAAAGCACCATTTTTTGTTGCTTCGGCTATGGAGTTACCTAACTCGATAGTTCCCCCTGCAAAGCTTTCCATTTCGAAAACGCCTAATGGGCCGTTCCAAAGGATGGTTTTAGATTGTAATACAACTTCATGGAATTGTTCTCTAGACTTTGGCCCGGCATCTACGCCTTCCCATCCTTCAGGAATATTACGAATGTCTACTACTTGGGTATTAGCATCATTACTAAAAGCATCGGCAGCAATCACATCTACAGGAATATGTACTTGTACGTTCTTAGCTTCGGCTTGTTTTAATATATCTAAAGCAAGCTCCATTTTATCGTCTTCACATATAGAATTCCCTATTGACCCTCCTTGTGCTTTAATAAATGTAAAGGACATACCTCCTCCAATAATTAAATGATCTACTTTATCAAGAATATTTTCTATAATTGTAATCTTCGACGACACTTTAGCGCCTCCTAAAATAGCCAAAACTGGTTTTTCTCCTGTTTCCATCACTTTATTGATACTCTCTATTTCTTGTGCCAATAAATTTCCAAAACATTTATATTCAGGAAAAAATTGGGCCACTATAGTTGTTGAAGCATGCGCTCTATGTGCCGTTCCAAATGCATCGTTAACATAAATATCTCCTAGCTTAGAAAGTTGTTTGGCAAAATCCTTATCGCCAGCTGTTTCTTCCTTATGAAATCTTAAATTCTCTAATAACAAAATTTGTCCGGGCTGCAATGCTGCTGCTGCGGCTTCAGCCTTTTCACCAACACATTGGTCTACAAACTTTACTTCAACCCCTAATATATCTTCAACTTTGGCAACAATGTGACGTAATGAAAATTCATCTTGAACACCTTTAGGCCGTCCTAAGTGCGACATTAAAATACAGCTTCCCCCATCCTCTAAAATCTTTACAATAGTAGGTTTGGCTGAAATAATGCGAGTTGCATCGGTTACTTCAAAATTTTCATTTAACGGCACATTAAAATCAACACGGATCAATGCTTTCTTATTCTCAAAATTAAAGTCACTAAGAGTTTTCATCTGTTTATATTTATTGTTTTATAGGTCATGCTCCATTTTCTTTTATCCTATGCAAAACCCAAAGGGTTTGTACAAGATAAAATTTGCCAATAAGCATCTAACTCTGTTAAGAGATGTCGCCCCTTTTGCTTTTAGGTGTCAACTAATGGTTATGGCTCATTTAAATGTTATATAAAGCATTATTATTATTAATAAATGCTTTAGAACTGCAAATATAAATTAAGAATCCGAGTAACTTAATAAAAATTACTCGGATTCTTAAAATTGTTAAGCTTAAATAGCTTCTTACTTCTTAATTACTTTTAAACTTTGGGATATTGTTCCTGCAGTTATTTTGGCTATATAGACGCCTTTTGGGAAAGCCGATAAATCTACATCCATACTAGTTGCATGTCCATCTTTTCTAATAACCTCTCTTCCTAATATATTATAAACGGCAACATGATCCAATACCACATTTGCCCTAAACGTCACAATATCTTCTGTTGGGTTAGGCCCAAACGAAAAACCTTCAATGGCATCATATTTTGAAGATAAGGTGGCTGTTTTAATTTGAAAATCATCAAAACCCAGATATGCGTTTCCATTTTGATACACGATCAATCTCATACGCGCATACTCATGTCCTGATGGGATATTGTACTTAACTTCTTCCCAACCTCTAGAATTATACCTGCCGTTTTGGTTTGTTTTAAAAATATCCTCCTTATAATCGTAAGTATCCCATTCCGTATCATCGTCGTAAGCAATCTCATAACGAATATAATCTCCTGAATCTAAACCAACGTATTGTACTCGAAATGTTATTTCTGCTGGTAAACCGTCTAGGTTAACAGTATCGAACATAAGGATATGCTCTGGTGAGGCTTTGCCTGTAACCGACTCCGAATAAGCATTGTCCAAATCACGACCGGCTATATAGGTCGTTCCGGAAAAAGCCCTATCTATCCTTCCATTGGCTTTGGATAATTTTCCCCAAATATCGGTACCATTGTTTTTTGAATAAAACGGAATATTAGATGTGTAGCCCCAGCTATCTTTATTACTATTATCAAAGCCCTGTTTTGAAACCTGTGCTTTCAAAATAAACGAACTGGCAACTAGAAACAATAAGGTTAATGTAGTCTTGTTCATAACATTTTAATTTAAATAACTAAAACAGAATAGATTAATGAGGGATTCAAATCTAAAATAAATTCATTCTAAAGCCTTACATACTCGATAATCGGCTAGGATTTTAGTCTTAATGCATTACTTAATGTGTAATCTTTTATGAATTCGGTTATATTTGCCCTATGTTGTTTTCAGAAATTATAGGACAAGAGCATATAAAGGCCCATCTCATTCAAACTGTTGAGAATAACCGTATTCCACATGCGCAGTTGTTTGTTGGTCCTGAAGGAAGTGGTACCTTACCCACAGCTATTGCATATGTGCAATACCTTTTATGCAGCAATAGTGATGGAGAAAACCTTAATGGGAACGAATCATGTAATTTAAAGTTTAAGAAATTTTCCCATCCTGACTTACATTTTGCCTTTCCTGTAACTACAAGCAACAAAGTTAAGAGTCATCCTGTTTCGAGCCACTATATGGAAGAATGGCGACAATTACTAAATGAACAACCTTACGGCAATTTATTTGATTGGTACAAATTATTGGGTGTTGACAATAAGCAAGGTCAAATAGGTGTCGACGAGGCTCAGGATATAGTAAAGTCATTATCCTTAAAATCTTATGAAGGTGGTTATAAAGTCATGCTTATATGGATGGCTGAAAAAATGAACACAGCCTGCGCCAACAAACTTTTAAAGCTTATTGAGGAACCTCCCAATAAGACAATTTTTATCCTCATTGCTGAAGACGAAGAGCAAATAATTAACACGATTAGATCACGTTGCCAAATACTGCATTTCCCTCCTCTAGCAGAAAACGCAGTAAAACAAGCCCTAATAGACAAATACACCTTAGAGGAAGCAATTGCAACAAAGATTGCGCACCAAGCCAATGGCAATTTTAATAAGGCTTGTGATCTAGTATATCAAGACTCTGAAGACTTGCAATTCGAAACCTGGTTTATTTTCTGGATTCGTAGTGCTTTTAAGGCCAAAGGCAATAAAACAGCCATACACGATCTTATTTCATGGAGTGAGGATATTGCAAAAACGGGGCGCGAGACCCAAAAGCAGTTTTTACACTTTTGCCTAGATTTTTTTAGACAAGCTCTTTTACTAAACTACAACGCTACAGGTCTTGTTTATTTAGAAACTAAAACTGACAAGTTCAAACTGGAGAATTTTGCGCCTTTTGTTCATAACAATAATATTTTAGAAATCAATCAAGAGTTACAAGATGCTATTTATCACATTGAGCGTAACGGAAATTCTAAAATTATTTTAACCGATTTGTCCATAAAACTTACACGCTTACTACACAAAAAATCGGTTTAGGTCAAAGAATATAACCTAAAATTCAACTCTAAAAACAAGATTTGGTGTTAACCCAACCGACGTTTTATTAATTTCCCGAAGTACTTGACCGTTGTCGGTATTACTTTGACGTTTCTCATATTTTCTGCTCAAAATATTCTTTTGATTATAAACATTCAATATAGAAACACCTATTTTACCTTTCCATGTGTCTCTTTTGGACATATTAAACTTATAAGTGGTCGATATATCAAGTCGGTGGTAGTTTGGCAATCGGGCAGCATTGGTTTCTTCAAAATCTATAACTGTTCCATCTGGCGTGTCCTTAAGTCCTTTAGCTTCGGTGTAGGGAATTCCTGTTCTTATGTTCCAACCTAAAGAGACGTCAACATTCTCCCATTCATAGGTATGGGACCAAGTAAAATGGTGTGTTATATCGGCATTTCCAGAAAAAGCATTTCCATTATTAATGTTACTAAAAGTGAAATCGTTATCCATTAAAGAATAACTTAGCCACGTTCTGTAATCTTGAATTTTCTTCTTTAACAATACATCCATGCCCAACACCTTGCTTCTTCCTTTTGAGAAAAAATCATCAATATTATCAAAGCCTAACGTAAATGAGGTCAGACCTTTTATCTTTTTATAATAGCCCTCAACGTCAATATGCCATCCATTTTTATTGAAAACAAAACCCGATGTAAATTGCATGCTCTCTAATACTGGTATACCCTTACCGTCTGACAGTACCCAAATTTGGTTTTCCAAACCAAACTCTTGAGTGTTAAACTCAACAACTTGACTTACCGATTGGTGCAAGCTTTCTCCTGAAACCTTAAATTTTAAATTGTTGAATAGTTTTGTTTCTATTTGAAATCGAGGTTCAACAAATAACTCATTCAATACAGAAAAGTGATTCGCCCTTAGTCCAACATTTAACATCCATTTATTGGATTTTTTAAATTTGTAATCGGCATAAACAACATGGCTATTATTGGTTTCAAGATTTGACTCGTTAAAATTACTCTCGGGCTCTTCGCTATCTTGAAATCCTAATGCATACTTAACTTTGTTTGAAGCAAACTGATAACCAAAACCAAGTGTAGTGGCCTTATTAACATGCCAATTGGTATCGAACTCCAAACCTAGATCATCAATTCTATTTTGTTTATCCAATCGATCGTTAAATTCATCTGTAATGCTGTTACTCCCTATGTATTCCAAATCAAAATTAGAATAATATGCACTAACAGATTGCGAAAAAGCTTTATTGTAGTTATGATTCCACTTTATACTTGAACCTTGGTTTTTTATATCCAGTTGATCTCTAGAAGCTTCACCGTATTCCTCTATTAAAAATCCATAATCCAATTTATTCTTGGTAAATAAATTACTTATTAAAATGGTATTGTTTTCATTGGGTTTAGCAATAGCCTTAACCGTAAAATCCGTAAAATAAAACAAATCTTTAGTTGTTGTTACTTCATCATCTTCAAACACTTTATTCCCCTCAGATATTTTGGTTTCTTGAAACACGCGCTTAGATAAATTCCTAAATGTTTTTGTATCAATAATATCGGTAAAAGACCGTCTGGCAGATACCATTACTGCCGTTTTTTCACCTACTGGTACTTTTAAATACGCGTCGGCATGTGTCATATTAAACCCAGCTCCTCCTTCTACTTTCTTTGGAATTTCGTTATCTGAGGTAATATCTACCACACCCGATATCCTATTTCCATAACGTGCTTTCGTTCCATTTTTATACAATTTAACCTCCTCTGTAATATAAGGGTTTAATGCCGAAATCGTTCCAAAAAAATGTCCTGAATAGTACATTTTAATACCGTCCCAAAGCACTAGATTCTGATCTGGTGTGCCGCCTCGTATAAATAAACCAGAAGCTGTTTCGGTTGGGCTTTGCACGCCTGGCAACAACTGAATGCTTTGCAAAACATCTGGCTCTGTTAAACCTGGTAATATGCCTAGTCTTTCTGGGGATAAAGAAACTGATGTATCGTCATTTTCTTTACTTATACCGGTAGTTAAATACTCTTTAATATAAACCTGCTGTAAATGTTGTGTATCTGTTAAGCTTCGCTTTTTAATCTTCTTTACAATATAATACCGCTCCGATTCTTTTTTAAAACGAATATTTACTTGTGCTTCTATGGCAAATAGTATCTCAAGCAACGTAGCATCTTCAATATCCAGGTTAATAAATTGATCGTTTGTTATTTCTGAATTATAAGAAAATTTAATATTAAACTTCGATTCTAAATCGGCAAAAACAGTATTTAAAGCAGTATTGGAATAATTTACTGTTGCCTTTTCTTGAGACAGTCCAAAAAACGTAACAAATAGTAAGGAAATTGCTAGTTTATATTTCATTTAGTCCATTAGTTCATTCAAATAACACCTTAAATTTAAGATAATATTACAAACAAATATAAAATCTAGTCTTTGTTATTTGAATTAAGGACTATAATGCCTTTAGATTCATTAAAGGTATATGAATATTCCATTGGTGTAGTAACCATTTTTAAAGCCAATTTCAAATTATTATGAGGAAAGCCTCCTGTAAAACGCTTATTTAAATTGATATTAGCAATATCGCAAGTTATATTATATTGGTTTTCCAGTGCGATTAAAACTTGTGAAATTGGGGCATTATTAAATGTACTTTCTCCTATCGTCCATGAAGGATCGGTTACATTGAAATTCCATGTTTCCAATACATCACCAACTAGACGAAGCGCTTTTCCTGGCAATAAGACCGTTTCTTTTTGTAATAAGGCACACGTTACTTTTACCTTGCCTTCTTTACATTGCACTTCAAAATAACCATTTCTTGCAATAACATTAAACTCGGTTCCTAAAACTTCAACAATCCCTTCTTTTGTAAGGACTTTAAAGCTGGCTCCTTTTTCCACATCAAAAAAGGCTTCTCCCTTAAGGTTCAATAATCTATTGTCATCCCAATTTCTCTTTTTAAAATCCAATTGCGAATTGGCATTTAACTGCACCCTAGAATCATCTGGAAGCACAATAGCTAGCTGCTCACTAAAACCTGTTCTAAATTGCGTACCCGTATTTAAAAAATAAAATATACCAAAGGCCAAAATAATTGTAGCCGCAGCCGCATAAATAGAATTAAGAATAATCTTACGTTTTCGTGAAACTAAAGTTCTTGTCTTTATTATGTTTCGTTTACTCAATTTTATAAAATTGGACTGCGCGTCAAATTCAGGAGCTTTGAGCTTTGTAGAAGCTTGGTAAATTTTATTAAAAAGCGAATACTCTTTGGTCCTTTTAAAGGCCTCAAGCTCTTCTGTAGATAATTCTCCCGAAATCCATCTTGCTAAAAAGGAATCATCTTTATTAAATGCCTTCATATAGTAATGTTATTATACTTGTAAAACAGTTGATTAGAGTTTTACCCTACTTTAATATGTACATATTTAAGAATCTTAATACTACTTCTAATTAAATTTCCTCATTTTGCAACATACCAAATACACGATTTAGATATCGAACAAACAAAAATTTCCTACCTATTATTCATTTTAATCGATAATCGAAATTTGACACCCTAAAAGTTGATTTAGAAATCAAAATGTTTCAACACCTCCCTTGAAGGCTTTCCTTCTGGAAGTATATTTATATATCCCCTAATTGCTCTCGTAAGGTAACTAAAGCTTGGCTCATGCGCTTTTCTACAGCTTTTACCGAGACACCAACTATTTCTGAAATCTCAGAATACTTCTTCTTATCTATCCTGCTTAGCAAAAAAACCTCACGTTGTTTTTCGGGTAAGTTAGCGATGACCGCCTTGAGTTTTTTCATGAACTCTTTTTCCTCCAGCAAAAATTCAGGTGTTTCATTTGTGCTACTATTTACAGATAGGGCTTGATGTTCAAGAACTATTTTTTTGTGTGCTACCTCATTATAAAAAAGGTTTCTGGCTACAGTAAACAAATACGATTTAGCCTTTCCGAATATTACCTTAGCACAATTATCCCAAAGTTTTATAAACGCTTCTTGAACAATGTCTTCTGCCTGTTCTGTATCTCCACATTTGTAGTATACAAAATTATGTAATGTTTTGGCGTGCGCATTAAAAAGGAATTCGTAGGTTTCTTCCTTACATACAGATTGGGTATCGCTATTCATAAATACTAAATACAAGTGGGCTTCGCTGCCAAATTTAAAAAAATTAAATAAAAAAGTAGGGTGATTCCTTTTATAACTGTTATATACATATAATCGGGACATTGCCGCCCCAATAATGCTCCCGATTTCGCCCCAAGCCCCATTTTAATCTACCTACACTTTGTATTGAACGACCTAATAATGTTATGTGTTGTTATGTCAGATTAATAATCTGAAAAGGTTGAGTTAGCTAATTTGCGCCAAAGCATGCCCCCAATCAGTAAGCCTTTGACGCAAATCGGCAAACTTTTAAAAAAATTAGTGTAAAAGAAAAGACAAGTCCCAATGAACTTGGCATCGTATTTTAAAAATAACCATAAAGAGCTTCCTAAGCTTAGCGAGGCTTTTATAAAACTATCTAAGGGAAAATCCTTAAACGGAAGTCCTGTTTTTGACTTATGGTTGTTTGAAAACGGGCACGTAATATACCATGGTATTGACAATGTAGAAAAGATTGGTACTTACAATGGATCGATTCCATTGGAAACAATAGAAAAATTAAAAGCTTGCTTAAGCAACATAAGGCCAGAAGATATAGGAGAAGCTAAAGGTCGTGACAAAGCCCTAAGCATCCTCAAAACACCAAATAAAAAAATAGTTTTCCAAGCTTCTAAAACCAAAAGAAGCTTATATGAAATAAATAAGGTGTTAGAATATATCGCTGAAAATATGTAATTAAAAATCTTAAACAACAGATAAAAGAGAATGAGGGTTCTAACTTTTATTGTTAACTCCTGCTAACTACTTGGCAGGAGTTTTTTTATTGCTATTATCTCAACAAAAACCCTTTTGAATTCATTCAAAAGGGTTTAAAATGCTTTTTAAAATTTAGTAAAGTCTATTACTTTTTATATTCTTCGTTTAGAGCATCTAAAATAATCTGTGTTAAATCATTTTCTTCTGTTCCATATAAAACTGTAGCGGCAGCATCGCTAGTTCCTAGGATGTATGTATACCCATTCGTTTTACCATAATTTTTAACAAAATCTTTGACTTTAATTATTATAGAGTCAATTTCTGATTGAAATGCTTGCTGCAACTGTTGTTGTTCAAACTGCATTTGCTGTTGTAACAACTGTTGTTTTTGTTGCAATCCAGTCATTAGTTCTTGTGCTTTCTTTTGGGATGACTTTTGAGCTTTTAATTGTGTTTCCTGTATTTCTAATTGAAATGCCTTACCAATACTATCTGCTCTTTTTTGAAAAGCTTCATCTTTTCCTTTAAACTTTTCTTCTAAATCTTTTTTCTTTTGAAAATCGTTCACAACGATACTGTTATTCACATAACCAATTTTTTGTGGCTGCTGACATGAAGTCAAAACAAATAAAGTTGCCACTGCATAAAATATATATTTCATTTTTTTATTTTTTGATTCGGACAAAAGTAGCAAAGTAAAATATAATTTGAAGCAAAAATAATTCAGTTTCACACACATAATCAAAAACTATTTAAAAAACAGACTCTAATAGAAAACAGTTATTAAAAACAAACTCAAATAAAGCGATCTAAGAGCTTTTCTAAAAAACACAAGGTATTTGCTCATTTAAAAAGATTTTAAGGCTCAAAACCCTTTTTAAATTAATTTTCCCTGTTTTTTACGACATAGATCAAAGAAGAACACTCCTTTGTTCGCAAGGCTTTAAGATTTGATAGGCTCGCAACACAAAAAGCTTTGATCGGATTCATTTTTCCTGTTTTATATTTTTCAGAAAGTAAGCTTACATAAAACGCGTCAAACCACATTGGTTTTATTTTATCAACCTTCATGTTTTGTTTTTCCATCAATTTTGAAATTGATGTTTTTGAAAAGTGCCAAAGATGCCTTGGCACATCATATGCTGCCCAATGTTTTTTGTAATAGTTTGCATCATAACTATTATAATTTGGCACTGCAATTATCAACACACCGTCCGGCTTTAATATTTTTTTAAACAAATTTAATTGTTCTTGTAAATTAGGTAAGTGTTCTAAAACATGCCAAAGTGAAATAACATCGAAACTAGACTCTTTAAATTTTAAAAGTTGCTCCGTTTCAAAAGTAGCGTTTTCTGTTTTTTGATTAGCTATTGCTCGAGCCTTTTCATTTGGTTCAACACCAAACACCTCCCAATCACCATCTTTAGCAACTTTTAAAAAATCGCCCGTACCACAACCTACATCTAAAAGTTTCTTATCCTTTAAATCAAATGAATTGATTAAATCCAACTTATGCTTCAAAGCCATTTTTCGGACAAAATGATATGCTTTTTCAAAGACATTTCGTTTTGTATCGGTATGTGAAATGTAATCTTCGCTGTTGTAATAATCTGGCAACTTATCTTCAGAAGGCCTCGGAAATGTTTCGAGAAAATTAAATTCTGAATTAAAAACCAAGTCAAATTCTTCTCCAGAAACAGAATAATCTTTTACTTTTAAATACGTTTTCACCTTAGCCATTGAATACATTTTACACCATGTTCCACGTGGAACATACCAGATAAACACACAAATTAACGCCCCATGTACACCAATAACACAGAAATATCGTTGGGAGAAACACCGCTAATTCGCGATGCTTGAGACACTGTGGTTGGCTGTATTTTTTTAAGCTTTTCGCGTGCCTCAAAACTCATAGACTTTATTTTAGAATAATCGAAATTCTCAGGAATCTTCACATATTCCAATCTACTTAATTTGTCGGCATTATTCTTTTCCTTTGCTATATAACCAGAATATTTAACTTGAATTTCAGCTTGCTTAATAACTTCATCATCTAGTTCGTGCTCTAAAATATATTCTTCAACCGCATTAAATTTTCTAACATCTTCAATCGTGATATTTGGCCTTGAATATATTTTAAACATCTTATCTGACTGTTTAACTGGTGCAGAACCTTTAGCCTCCAAAACAGGATTCGCCTCTTCGGGCTTGACACTTGTTTGTTTAAAAAACGACACAAAACCATCTGCCTTAACTTGCTTTCCCTCCATCCTTCTCATACGTTTCTCCGAAGCCAAACCTAACTCATACGATTTAGGCGTTAGCCTAAAATCTGCATTGTCCTGCCTAAGCAACGTCCTATACTCAGCCCTTGAGGTAAACATTCTATAAGGCTCTTCAGTTCCTTTTGTAATTAAATCATCTATAAGAACACCTATGTACGCCTCATCTCGTTTTAACGTAAAAGCTTCACGTTCCTGCACCCTTAAACTGGCATTGATACCAGCCATTAGACCCTGAGAAGCTGCTTCTTCATAACCAGTCGTGCCATTTATCTGTCCAGCAAAATACAAACCATTAATTAACTTTGTCTCTAGCGTATGCTTAAGCTGTGTTGGTGGAAAATAATCATATTCTATTGCATAACCAGGCCTAAAAAACTTAACATTCTCAAAACCTACCACAGAGCGCAAGGCCTTAAATTGAACATCCTCTGGCAGCGAAGTTGAAAAGCCATTAACGTATACCTCGACAGTACTCCAACCCTCTGGTTCTACAAATAATTGATGCCTATCTTTATCTGCAAATCGATTAATCTTATCTTCTATGGACGGGCAATACCTAGGCCCTAAACTTTTAATTCTACCATTAAACATTGGCGACCTATCAAAGCCTTCGCGTAACAAATCATGAACAACCTCACTTGTATATGTCATATGACAAGACCGTTGCTTTGTTAAGGCTTTTGTAATATCCAAATAAGAAAACTTATCAGGATTTTCATCGCCAGGTTGCTCTATCATTTTAGAAAAATCCAAAGAGCGCCCATCAACTCTTGGAGGTGTTCCTGTTTTCATTCTTCCTGAATCAAAACCCAAATCCACCAGTTGTTCTGTGATTCCCGTAGCCTGTTTTTCGCCAGCTCTACCGCCTCCAAAACTCTTTTCTCCAATATGGATTAATCCATTTAAAAAAGTACCATTGGTTAAAACAACCGACTTGGAACGTACCTCCACTCCCAAAGAAGTTTTTACACCAACCACAGAATCTTTTTCTATTAATAAGCCAGAAACCATTTCTTGATACAAATCCAGATTAGGCGTTTTCTCCAGCATCAACCTCCAGTCCTCTGCAAAACGCATTCTATCGCTCTGTACCCTTGGGCTCCACATGGCAGGCCCTTTAGATTTATTAAGCATTTTAAACTGGATCGCTGATGTATCGGAAACAATGCCGCTATAACCTCCCAAAGCATCAATCTCACGAACGATTTGTCCTTTGGCAATACCACCCATTGCCGGATTACAAGACATTTGAGCAATATTTTGCAGATTCATGGTAATAAGCAAAGTTTTACTACCCATATTGGCAGCAGCAGCAGCAGCCTCACTTCCCGCGTGACCAGCTCCAACTACTATAACATCATAAACCTCGTTAAACATAATTACACTCTTTTACATTCTCCAAAAACATCATCTTCTAAAATACATTCACATTGTTCCACGTGGAACATGTGAATTCATTAGTAATAAAAATAATTTGCAAATATACACCGAAATAAGGAATTCTACACAAACGCCTTTAAGTAATGGTTTTCCTTTTCTCGCATTAAGGAAGCCTCTTCGTCACTTTTATCTTTATAACCACAATAATGCAAAACACCATGCACCATAACACGTCTTAGTTCTTCATCAAAAGAAACCTTGAAATCCTCTGCATTATCTTTAACACGATCAACAGATATAAAAACATCACCTTGAATGATTTTTCCTACCGAATAATCAAAGCTGATTATGTCAGTTAGTGTATCATGTTTGAGGAATTCTACATTAATTTTATGCAAATAATCATCATCACAAAAGATGTAATTTACTTCGTCTTCCTTAAACCCTTCAACATCTATGACACCAGATATCCATGCAGAAAGCCTTTCCTCATCTTTTAACTTAAATGCTGTCTCGTAATTAAAATTAATCATCTGTTTGCTTAAAATACGTTTGCACTTTCTTTTTATAAACTTGCTGCAAAGGTAATGTTTGTCTGTTCAATATTTCTGTAGTCTGAAAATATTGTTTTGCTTTTTGAATCTGATTGTTAGCTTTATTATCAAAATTCCTATTGTTTGTTTTAGATTCACGTTTATTTTCCTTTCCTTGTTGGAATGCTGCGTTATCTAGTTTTAATAATTGATGTTGAAGACTCATCATCTTTTTAAGTGTTTGATTGGCAAAACCTTTATTTAACAACTCCAACTCTATCTGCTCCATTTGGTTAATCAATCTTTTAGCATCTCCATTGCCCCCACCTTCTTTAGCAATCTTTTCCTCTAAAGCTTGGCGTAATCGTTGTTGTTCTTGATAAATTTCGTATAACCTGCCATTCATTAACTCGTTATCTCCATCTCTTTCTCCTTCACCAGTGGCATTCCCACTTTTACCTTCACTTTCTTCTTCACCATCTTGTCCTGTGCTTTCTTTTCCCTGCTTCTCTCTGCCACTATTCTCTTCTCCCTCCTTCAAGCCCTCTTCCATCTTTTTATTGAGCTCTTCTTGACTCATGATAATGTCAGGTAACTGTATATCCCCTTTTCCTCCTTGCCCTGGTGATAAACTTAAATTTTCTTGCATGCTATCTAGAATATCACTTAGAAAATCGGCTAAATTATTAGCTGAAGTAACCGCAAATTGCTGGCTTGCTACACCTTGATACACTTGATTTTCGGACAATTGACCTAAGGACTTGTCTATATTAAAAAAGACTTCATTAATTTCTTTATTGACCGTTTCGGATAATTTGGGATTTCTAAGAGACAACGCAAATAAACTATCATCAATATGCTCAAAGTGCTCCCGTAAACTACTTTGCTTTCTTAAAAAGGCTGCATACTTATTATGATTCTCTTCTATAGTCTTAAATTGTTCCATAAGAGCTTCTTGTTCGAAAGAAAACAACACGAGATTATCTAATATTTGACGCAACATATCAATGTCTTCTTGCATCTGATCTCCACTACCAGACATCATAGACTGGGCCATACCCTGACTCATTTCCATCATTTTCTTGGCTGCTTTCTTTTGACTTTGCTTAGCCTTATTAAGCTCCTCTTTCTTTTTTTCGTCGGACGCTGGCTCCTTATCTCCTGAAGATGATTCTTGTTCCTTCTTCTGGAGAGATTCTGAAGCCTTTTCCTGTTCTTTGTCTACCTCTTGCTCATCTAACTTGTCTTGTGGAATATCTATTGGCTTCTTTAGCTTTTCACTCTCTCTCTTTAGCTCTTCTAAAGCTTTTTTAAAATCATCAAATTCTTTGTTTAGCGCATCTTGCTTTTCCTTTGTATTATCATCTTCATTACTGTTGGACAACTTTTCTTGATCTATTGCCTGCTTCGCCAAATCTTCTTTTAACTTCTCTAACTTTTTTTGCACATAAAAACGCTTTGTAAGTTCCAACAACTGTTCCAAACTTCGCTTCTTATTCTTATTCTGTTTAGCCAATTGCTCTAACTTTTGAACCAGCTCCTCTTTATTTATCTTTTCCTGTAACTTATCCAGTTCCTTCATCAACTTTTCATCCTGTTTAAGTTGCTCTTCGTTTTCTTGCAACCGTTGTTCTAGATCTTTTTTGAAATTATCGGGCTCTTTACGTTCATCGTCAAAATTCTCTAAATTGTCTTTTAGCTTTTCATTAAAATTTTTCATCATTTCATCCTGTTGCTTCTGACGTTTTAAGAATGCCTCTAATTTTTTCTTATCACTGAATGAAAGATTCGTTTTTTCTTTTTGTGTATTTGTTAGCTCTGTTAGTTTCTTATCTTGTTCATTAAACTTTTCAATGGATTTATTTAAATCCTGTATAGTTTCTTTTTGATCCCCCAGCTGCTTTTCCACTTCTTCTTCGTCTGTACGCTTACGATAGCCAAACACATTGCTTTTGGCACTCTTATACTTGTTCACCTGATCATTATCGAAAACCTGAAAATACAGCTCGTAAGGCACGCCTGATTGAATGTTTAAGCCGTTAGGAAAAGCACTGATAAATTCAGATATATTTGATTTAGAAAAGGGAATTGACTCAACTTGTTTCTCATTTTCCCTTCCTAAAGGGTAATATACCAATTGCAACTTACTAAATCCATAATCGTCGCTAACCTGACCGTAAAAGTAAAGTGTTTGCAAATCTACACTGTCTTTTACAGCTCTTAACTTGATCTCGGGATATTCATCTTTAACAACATTGATGGCAAAAGCCAAATTCTCGTAATTGGGCAGCTTTTTGTTACCAGCACTTAAGGTATAGTCAAAATTTGAAAAAACACGCTTAGACGCATTAAAAACAGCATCTTCTTTTAAGGCAAACGAAACGGTGTCTTTTGCATATAAATGGATAAATTCTGCTGCTTTTGCCCGAAGTTCCCAAGTTACGTTAGTGCCTTCTGGAACTATTGCATTGCCTGTACTCTTAAAACGATCACTAGACTTATTCGTATAAGCCGGATAATCTAAAACCATATCAAAGCTAGTAATAGTAGGTACTTTAACCACTTCTAACAGATGTTGCCTCGATACAACATTGTTGGCCTTAATCCGAAAGTTTATGTCTGATTTAGGGGAGGAAAATTTGAAGGCAAAGCTAGCAACACCTGTTTGTTGCATAATATAAACCTCGTCGTTATATACAACCTGGACATTTTCCGGAACAATGTCCCCTACTGTCTTAACGTTTAAAGTATAGTCTTTGTTTTCAAGAGCTGTTAAGTCTTTATTTAAAATTAAAAACTGAAATGGAGCAGGTGGCGAATAAGCTGTCTTATAATGTACGACACGCTCATAGCTGTCGCTAAACCATTTTAAATTACCTGTAAACATAACAGCCAAAATAACAAGGACTGGTATCATTGCGTATTTTAGATACTTTATATTAGCCTTATAATTAATAGCCATCTTAAAAGGTACAGGCTTAAGCTCTAATGACTTTTGTTCTATACTTGCTAATAACAACTCCGACTCCTCTGAACTTTGGCGCAACTGAAGCACGTTTAACAACTTATCGCTTACTTCAGGAAAGTGCTTACCAATAATCAACGAAGCCCCTTTATAATCAATCCCCTTCTGCAACTTGAACAATTTTGCCATTGGCAAAACAATAAACTTTGATAATAACACAAGTTCCACCGCTATAAACAACCAAAACAAAAAAGTTCTTGCTAACGGATTCAACCACAGGATATGCTCAACAAACAATGTCAACAAAAAATACAGAACACCACTTGCAAAAAACAAAATAGCACCTTTTAGCAATTCGTTTGTGCAATATCGCCTGATAAAACCTTCTAGTTTTTCCTTTATGACACCAAAACTATCCATTCCTTAAACAAATTGACTCTACTTATAAAAGTTAATATCATTATAACTTACTAAACTACAATTTTATTTAGTACGCTTATTATAATTATGTGTTAATTGTATCTTTGCAACCAAATTACTGGGAGCAACTTTCACCATAACATAAGGTAACGCCTCCAGAATTTCTATATTCGTCCGTTAACTAAACTTAACATAAGATAAAAACTAGATCAAACATGACCAAAAACGTTCGCGTGCGGTTTGCACCAAGTCCAACAGGCCCACTACATATTGGCGGTGTTAGAACTGCCTTATTCAACTATTTATTCGCCAAAAAACACAATGGTAAATTTATTCTAAGAATTGAGGATACAGATCAAAACAGGTATGTTCCGGGCGCCGAAGACTACATTATAGAGGCCTTAAACTGGTGTAACATTCCATTTGATGAGGGACCTGGAAAAAACGAAACATTTGGCCCCTACCGTCAGAGCGAGCGTAAAGATCTTTATAAAGCTTACGCCGAAAAATTAATTGCCTCCGGCGATGCTTACTATGCATTTGACACGGCTGAAAGTCTTGATTTTCACAGAAAAGACCACGAATTGAAAGGAAAAACGTTTATTTACAACTGGCATAATCGCATGAAACTAAACAACTCCTTATCGCTTTCAGAAGCTGATGTGAAGTCTAAACTAGATGCTGGAGATGATTATGTAATACGTTTTAAATCCCCACAGGATGAGATACTCCACCTAAAAGACCTTATTCGAGGAGATATAAAAATAGACACCAATATTTTAGACGATAAAGTACTTTTTAAAAGCGATGGGATGCCCACTTACCATCTTGCCAATATAGTAGATGACCATTTAATGGAAATATCACATGTTATTCGTGGCGAAGAATGGTTGCCTTCTTTAGCATTGCATCAGCAACTATATACCGCTTTTGGATGGGAAGCTCCCCAATTTGCTCATTTACCTCTCATACTAAAACCAACGGGCAAAGGAAAATTAAGCAAGCGTGATGGTGATAAATTAGGGTTTCCAGTGTTCCCTCTTCAATGGCAGGATCCAAAAACCCAAGATATTTCTAGAGGCTATAGAGAAGATGGCTATTTTGCCGATGCCATGATTAATTTTCTTGCCTTTTTAGGATGGAACCCTGGTACCGAACAAGAAATTTTTAGCTTGGACGAACTCATTGAAACTTTCGATTTAAGCCGTGTTAATAAATCGGGGGCTCGCTTTGACCCCGATAAGATTAAGTGGTTTAATCACCACTATATGCAAGAACAAAGCAATGACAACCTGGCTCAAGCTTTTAAGTCACAACATACGGCTTTGACCGATATAGATGTTAATTATATAGCTTTAGTTGTTGGCCTTGTTAAAGAACGTGCCAATTTTGTTAGCGACTTTTGGGATTTATGTCATTATTTCTTTCAAGCTCCCAAAACTTACGATGAAAAAGCAGCCAAAAAAGCCTTAAAAGAAGAAACTCCAAAACTGATGACCGAGGTAATAGCACTCATTGATTCAGTTGGAGATGATTATAATGCTGAAAGTCTTCAATCTGTTATTAAAGGCTGGATCAGCTCTAACGAAATAGGTTTTGGGAAAATTATGATGCCGTTACGTTTGGCTTTAGTTGGAGCTTTACAAGGACCAGATGTATTCGACATTATGTACTTAATCGGCAAAGATGAAACCATAAAGCGCATCGAAGCAATGATGCACCAATTATAACAACCCTTTAAAGGCAATCTGTCTTTTGGTTAAAAGCAAAACATCGCACCAAAAACCAACATAGACTGATTGCCTTTAAAACTCTCGTTTTCAGATTCAAGCCCTTCTTGAGTATTTAACTTTTTTAATATATTGGTAAACCCATAAATGTACTGCGCCTTTAATTTAAAATTTTTAATTCCTGCTGTAGCCCCTACTACACCATTAAAGTTTACCTTAGAAATATTAGCAATGTCGGTAGCAGATACATTGGCAAAATCGTTTATAAAATAACTTTCCTGACTTTTATCCTTTAGTTCCAGTTTGCCGTTGTATTGAACCATAGGCCCTGCATCTATAGTAAAATAGTTTCCTGCGAGCTTTATGTGTCCCAATAAAGCCAACTGAGCCGCAAAAAGTTTATACTCAATAAAGGTTTCTTCAGAATTAACTAAATCTTGATTTGTACGCCCTAAAATATGGATATAATTTTCAGATAACTGCATTCCATAGCTCATATTATACCATCTATGAGGAATATCGACCGTAGCAGACAACCCTCCCAAAAAGCCATCTCCTTGTTTCGTTACAAAATTGTCCGTTTGAATATCAAACTTTGTAAGTCCTCCAAAAATACCTATCCCATTCGTTATGGCATATGTTTTATGCTGTGAAAAACTTTTTGTAACAAAACCCATAGTTAGTGCTACTAATAAAATGTAATGCTTAAATTTCATATGTTTATTTTTTATTGCATTTTCAATGGTCAGATGCAACATCCATATAATTACAATGTTGTGCTACAATATTTTTAGTCATGGATGTTTCATTGGTTAATTTTTTGGTTATCTAAAGCAGTGCATACTGTCTGATAAACCTCAAATATAGTATAAATTTATATCTTAATTTTTTAAACAGCTATTATGAACTACTACTTTATTCCTATTATTCTGATTGGGTTAATTATTTTAATCTCATCTTTTTTCATTGTAAAACAGCAAACGGCCGGCATTATTGAACGTTTCGGGAAATTTCAAAGTATTCGCCATTCAGGTCCTCAATTTAAAATCCCATTGGTTGATAGAATTGCAGGTCGATTAAGCCTAAAAATCCAACAGTTGGATGTTATTATAGAAACCAAAACATTGGATGACGTGTTTGTACGCTTAAAAGTTTCGGTACAATACAAAGTAATAAGAGACAAAGTATACGATGCCTTTTATAAGCTTGATTATCCACACGATCAAATAACAAGTTATGTCTTTGACGTGGTACGCGCCGAAGTTCCCAAAATGAAGCTGGATGATGTGTTTGTTAAAAAAGACGACATCGCACTTGCTGTAAAAGCAGAGCTTAACGATGCTATGCTGGATTACGGTTTTGACATAATAAAGACCCTTGTCACCGATATTGACCCAGACCCACAGGTAAAAGAAGCCATGAACCGCATTAATGCTTCGGAACGTGAAAAAATTGCTGCTCAATTTGAAGGTGATGCTGCTCGTATCTTAATTGTTGAAAAAGCAAAGGCAGAAGCAGAAAGCAAACGTTTGCAAGGTCAGGGTATTGCAGACCAACGTCGTGAAATTGCACGGGGTCTTGAGGAATCTGTAGATGTATTAAACCGTGTGGGTATTAATTCGCAAGAAGCATCGGCTTTAATAGTTGTTACACAACATTACGATACCCTGCAAGCTATTGGAGGTGAAACAAACAGCAACTTAATACTTTTGCCTAATTCGCCACAAGCAGGCAGTAATATGCTTAACGACATGGTCGCTAGTTTCACGGCTAGCAACCAAATTGGTGAAGCCATGAAAGACGCTAAGCAAAATAAAAAAGACAACAAAGATTAACTAATGCCTTTTTAATACGGAAAGCAAAAAGCGACTTGATAAAAACAATTTTTTAAACGGTTGCTTTTTTGTTTACTCGTGTTCTCCTTTATAGTCTCTTAAAAGACGCTCTAAAGTATCTAAATACTCATCCATAGAATCCGCATCGATATTAGGATGCGCTTCGTTAGGAATAGTCATTGGGTTTTCATCCAGATACTTATATAGTCCTGGATAATTTGTTTCTATTTCCCTCGTTAGCTTTGATATTTTTGACAGTATTTCTTCTGAAGATCCCATAATATACCCTTTTAAAAACATTAGCCTTAAATTACTAAAAATAAAGCACTTATTAAAGATATTTCACAATCGTTCGAAAGTTTGACTAAAAGCAGCTCAGCTTTTAGATAAAAGAAGTTAGGCTAAGGGACTATTTAAATTTCCCTTTCTGTTTTCTCACAAAAGCTTTGGATGCTAGTGAAGTTATTTAAAAGGGTGCCGTTCATTCCAGTTTTGTTTAGGGTTCATTAACCGAAAAATCAGCTTTAAAACCATATTCATAACTCCGTTTGTATGCTTTAAATACACTACCATGGCTTTAGGCTCTGCTCCTACCGAACTTTTAATTTCCATAGCCGTTCTGGCGTAAACAACTGTAGAGAACTTGTTTTCGATGGCATACTGAGCCATATCATACAGCATATTCAAATACAACTGATTGGGGTATTGATGCGCTTTGTCGTAGCCTAAAAAATAGGTTTCAAGGTCACTATTATTCAGCAGTAGTGTATAAAAACCGACAAGCTCATTGTCGATGTAATAACCAAATATTTTAAACCTTTTTCCTAATTGTAATTTTAAACTGTAGAAATGATTGTCTGGCAATAAAAACGTATTAAACTTGGCGTTATTAGACACGTTTAAGTACAGTTCATGCAGTCTTGGTCCTTCTTTATAAACTGCTTCCAGACTCAATTCTTCAATAAGAATAGCATTAAATTTCTTTCTAGCCCGTTTAAAGCGGTCTCGGTACTTCTTTGTCATACTACCCACGTAATCCCCAAGGGTTTGCCACTGGAGCCTAACTGGCATAATCATATTGGGCTGCACTGCTATTTTGTACAACATCTGTTTCTTAAAAAAGTGCTTCTCAAGATGAATGGAATCCTCTAAAAAATAATCTTTCCATAAAAAGGCCCTAATCTTTTTGTTCTGGGTTGTTTTAATTTCTTTTTTAAGTGAATTTAAAGCTCCTGAAACCGCATTTAAATAAGCAGCCGTATCTATTTTGTCCTTTAAGTAAAAAATACCGTGCTGTCCGGTATGGGTTAAATTACCAACAACCAAAATATTTCCTTTTAACACCTTTGAAACAATATCCTGAACAAGCTCTTTTATACAAGACACTTTCGTTTTCCTAAACATATCCTTTAGATACAACTGTACCCGTTGCACAATTGCCCCCCCAACAAGGTCTTTATCTTTAAAGACTCCTATATAAAACAGTTGTATGTTGCTAGGCGAAGCTTCTTCGAGAGCCTTTAAATAACTTGTCTGTAAAAGAACATCATGTTCAACAAGGCTATTCCATGTACTGGGAAGCTCTTTGAAAGAATAATAAATACGATATGTTTCCAATAAACTAGTTTATTTCCAATAAAAAAGACCGAAAGAGAAAACCTTTCAGTCTTTAAATATGCTAAAAAATTACAAAATTATTTCCATCCACAAACAATAGCTCCCATAATAGCTAATGTTACAATCCAATATCCACTGTTTATTAAAATATATTTAGTGCCTCTACGCTCAAACAGCGCATTGGTTCCAATTATTGGTAAGGCTATAAAAATACCTGCAATAACACCATGCAACGCACCATGCTTAAAGGTTCTAAACGCATCTCCATAATCTTCCATAAACGCTGCAAACGACGGCAATGCGTTTTCTACATCGCCCCCAACCATACTTATGGCTCCAGTTTGATGAATGGCTAAGAACTGAATGGCGAAGGCTAATAAGAAAGCAAAGATGAAAGCCAAAATGAAAATCTTTGCCATATTAGCGCCTTTCATTTTCTCTTCTGTCATATCTGCTGCTTGCATCCAAGCATTACCAAATACTTTTGGATTGTACCAAATAAATCCCATTACCAAAGCAGAAACTGCTGAAGCTAAGAGTGCTAAAAAATTAATTTCCATAATTAAAAATGTTTAGTTAGTAAGCTAAATGTAATAAAATTTACCTTACACACACCATCTTACCTTTTTGAAAATCAACATTTTTATAAAATATTTTTGGCTTCGGCTACCAAAATATCATTTTTATCTTCTAACGCTATGGTGATAAATTTGTGAATTTCATCATTGTTTCCAAGCCCTCTTTTTAACAAAACACCGAGCACTATAGTCGTTGCTATTCGTGTCCCTACTTTTTTAAGGGCAGTATTAAATAAAGGCTTTAATTCCTCGTAACTTACCTGTTTTGCCAATTCTTGAATTTCGGCCTTTACTTTCTGTTGCTTCTCATCTGGCAAATTAGTATACTTTTTACCTAACTGCTGAATAACATCTATTGCTTTTCTCTTAGGCTGTACTTTTTTAACTTGCGGTTTATTGGGTTCTTCTTTAGGCTTCTGCTTAGCCCAAGTATCTCTTAGACCAACCGTTTTGTTAAATATTAAGTTACCCGAAGAGGCATCATCATCAACATTAAAATACCCCAAACGCTGAAACTGAAAACGCTCTCCTACTCTCGCATCTTTTAAACTTGGCTCCACAAAAGCCTCGATTAGCCTTAAAGACTTGGGGTTTAAGAAATCCATAAAATCTTTGTCCTGATGACTATCTGGAGCCTCATCCATAAACAACCTGTCATATTCCCTTACTTCTGCTTTTAAGGCATGCTGGATAGAGACCCAATGCAGTGTCCCCTTTACTTTTCGTAAACTTGCTTCTGTCCCACTTCCACTTAGTGTGTCTTCATCATATACACAATGGATTTCCAAAATATTACCATCGGCATCTTTAACAACACCCTCACCTTTAATTATATAAGCATTTTTTAATCGTACTTCCTTTCCTAAAGTCAAACGGAAATATTTACTATTGGCTTCTTCCTTAAAATCATCCCTTTCAATATACAATTCGCGAGAAAAAGGAACCTTTCTATAACCTGCACTTTCGTCCTCAGGATTATTTTCTGCATCCAACCACTCCTCTTTTCCTTCTGGATAATTAGTAATAACGAGCTTAATAGGGTCCATAACTGCCATAACCCTTGGAGCCGTTTTATTTAAATCTTCTCGAATGCAGAATTCTAAAAGAGAAACATCAATTACATTATCGCGTTTGGCCACACCTACACGTTCTACAAAGTGTCGAATCGCTCTGGGTGTATACCCTCGGCGTCTCAATCCTGAGATAGTAGGCATTCTTGGGTCGTCCCATCCGTTTACTATACCTTGCTCAACCAATTGAAGCAATTTACGCTTGCTCATTATGGTGTAACTTAAGTTTAAACGTGCAAACTCTCGTTGCTTTGGCCTAAGCTTATTAACATCGACTATTTGATCTAAAAACCAATCGTAAAGTTCCCGGTGAGGTTTAAACTCTAAAGAACATAAAGAATGTGAGATTTGTTCAATATAATCGCTCTCACCATGTGTCCAATCGTACATCGGGTATATGCACCAATCATTTCCAGTTCTATGATGGTGTTTTTTTAATATCCTGTACATAATAGGATCTCGCATTAGCATATTAGGATGCTTCATATCGATTTTTGCACGTAATATGTGTGCTCCTTCCTCGAACTCTCCTTGCTTCATACGTTCGAACAAATCCAAATTTTCTTCTATACTTCTATTTCTATATGGACTATCTACACCGTGCTGGGTAGGTGTTCCTTTTTGTTCAGCCATAGCCTCACTAGATTGGGAATCTACGTAGGCTTTTCCTTTTTTAATAAGGCTAATTGCCCAATCGTAAAGCTGTTGAAAATAATCCGATGAAAACAACTCCTTGTCCCAGGTATATCCTAGCCATGCAACATCATTCTTTATAGCATCTACATATTCCTGTTCTTCCTTTGCCGGATTCGTATCGTCAAAACGAAGATTTACTGGGGCATTATACTTTTCGCCTAAACCAAAACTAATTCCTATTGCCTTAGTATGTCCTATATGCAAATACCCATTGGGTTCTGGTGGAAATCGAAAACGCAATTCATTATTCGATAAACCATTGGCTAAATCTTCTTCGATAATTTGCTCTAAAAAATTGAGCGATCTATTGTCATTCTCCATGTAACTTCTAATGATTTGGGCAAAATTAAGCAAAATTGAGATACAAAGTTGAGCTATGTGTTTTATAAATCGTTGAAGGCATTTTGTAATAAGTTTGAAAAAAAAATTGTGCAATCGAAAAAAAAATTTACTTTTATATCGTTAAAATGCTTATTTTTATCGACGAAATGAAAAAACATTGTTTTAATTGTCATCATTTTTTATTCGATAATAGCAAAAAAATAAGGTTGAGAGGTACTGTTTGAACTGGATTTAAATATCAAACACCAACCTATAAACAGTTGTTTTTTAAGCTTATAATAAGAAAAGTAATGTCCTTAATATTGTAAAGGCAAAACCTATAAGCTCGTTATTTTGTAATGAACTAAATGAAAGAAGAATAATTTTAAATTACAATCAAAATATCCGATGAAACGTTTTTTTTAACGATTAATTACATAGATTTGTTTTGTTAACCCTTAAGTCTTAGATATGAAAATAAAATTTATTTTACTTAGCTTCAGCCTATTTTTTATAACTGGTATTGGTTATGCACAAAAAAAGAAAGAACCCAAAAGTATTATTAGAGAAGGAGCAGCTATAAAAAAATACCATAATGTAGAAGAACTGGAAAGTATGCAAAAAGGAGAGTTATTAGCACTATACATAGAACGTACAGAAAGCCTCATTAAAATACTGCCCTACATCGCTTTTGCAACTAAACCTGGCGTTACTATGGCCACTCTTGGTATTCCAAAAAACAACGACAACAAGAAAGCATTAGAAAATCAATTTGAAGCGACAGATAATTTTCTGGAAAACACAGTAGAATTTCAAAAAATGATACTACCCTATTCTGACACTAATAAATTAATATCTGCAATATTATTCTATGAAGAAACTATGAAATTGTTGCATCAATATTCTGAATTTAATTAATATTTCACCACAACAAAGAATTCAAAGTATTGTTATAAAATTAACGTTTTGATTTTTAGCCTATTTTCTATCGAGAATAGGTTTTTTTATATAAAATCCATACTTAACAGATGCTTAAAATGCTAATTTCTGAAGCCAAAATTTTACAAGACTTTAAGCTGTAATTATTTACTCTATTAACAAGAATTACGTCAACAATTGTAAACAGATGTAAATATGATACAATTATTCCTACAAAAATTAAATATTTAATGCATTTTATCGAAATAATTGGTATTTCATAGGTTTTTTTATATATTTGAAGACTAAATTTTTTGAATAAAATATTGTTTTAATGATAAATTTTTAAACATGAAAAACGTTACCCAAATCGCATGCGTGTTTCTACTAATAATAGGAAATGTTTTCGCTCAACAGGAAAAAGGAATAATAGGCTCCAACAATTGGTTACATAATTGGACAAACTTTAAGCCCAGTATTCAGGATTTTGATACTCCAACTCAAATATTAGCAGGAAATATTACAAAAGACACAAAACTCTTAAAAAGGGACATCTACTTATTAATGGGAAATGTTTTCGTAACCAATGGCGCAACGCTTACCATAGAACCTGGTACGGTAATTATTGGTGATTATGAATCTAAAGCATCTCTTACAATTGCCAAGGGAGCAAAAATAATTGCAGACGGTTTAGAAACAGACCCTATTGTTTTTACCTCAAACAAAAGCATAAAAAAAGAAGGGGATTGGGGAGGCATCATTTTACTTGGCGATGCTCCAACAAATAGATTTGGTAACGGTTCGGTAGCTACATTCTATCCACATTTAACGCCTGCCTCATATGGAGACACAAACTATGGTGGTGCAAATACAGAAAGCAACTCGGGTATTTTACGTTACGTAAGAATTGAGTATGCGGGAAAACGTGTAGGGAGACAAAGTTATTTTAATGGATTGTTGTTGGCTGGTGTAGGTAGTGAAACAGTATTGGAAAACATAATGGTGAGTTATTCTGCTGGAAATGCCTTTGAAATATGGGGCGGTAACGTAAAACTAAACCAAGCTGTCTCTTACAAAGCAAGTAACAATGATTTTAAATTTAATTTTGGAACCCAATCGCAAGTACATAATTCCCTAGCAGTTCGCTCACCTTACACGTCTAGTAGCACTGGATCCAGATGTATGCAAATTAACTCTTATGATAAAAGAGAAGAAGTAGACTTTACTAAAAAAGGAACATCTGTAATTGCTAAAAACTTAACATTAGTAAACAATAGTAATAATTTAAAAGAGGATATGGAAAAAGGACTGGTTAAAGAAGCTCTTTTTGTAGGAGAAAATGCCTCTCTTGATATGAACAAAAGCGTGATTTCTGGTTTCAACCCTGCCGTAATTTTGGAAGATAAGATTACTATTAATCAGGAAAATTTGGAAAAAATCAAATTTACCGATATGTATTTTAACAATTGTAATGGGAATATTTTTGTTGAACATAATTCAAATAATGAAGATTTAGAGAATTGGTATGGGAACAGTGCATTTTTTAATGTATACTCTAAAAGTTCTGATTCTGAAACATTTATTGATTTAAAGAACGATAAAAGACCTGACTTTAGATTACGAATTAACAGGATAATACCTGCTCCACAAGAATATTTTGCATCAGAAGATTTAGGCATTGATGATTAATAACAGGAACTATTAGGTTAAGTATTTAATTAAACTACTCTAGGGATTTCTTTATACTTTCAAGTTTACTTTTAAAATTCCATTTTTTTGATAAGCCAACAATAATTGTATAAGTAATTTTAACTCTAGCGAAGCCTTGTTAGTTCCGATAATTGTTTCTAAAAATTAATTAAAGAAAAAATATCGCATGAGAAAATTTACTACTATCAAAATTGTTGCAATACTCTTTCTTTGTTTTACAGAAACAATAGAGGCTCAACTTGTTATTAGTAAACCTAACCTTGGGTTTAGCCAAGCTTGTGCCGGAGCTACATTTAATACCTATTATGTTACTTTTAGCTTTTCTCCAGAAACCGAATTAACAGCAACAAACCAATTTACTATTGAATTATCGGATGAAACAGGAGATTTTAGCACTCCAACAATCGTTTACACATCATCACAAGGTTCTGTTACAACATCGCCTGCTACATTAGAATTTTCTATTCCCGATACAACAGCTGGAGAAGCCTATAAAATTAGAATTAAAAGCTCTTCTCCTGTCGCTACAAGTACACCTTCCAATGCGTTTGCGGCTTACTATAAAATACAGGATACACCTTTTTCCATTAACAATCTAATCGAAAATGCAGTATACTGTGCTGGTGAGAGCTACTTACTAACAATAGACAATCCTGGTTTTGGGGATAACGATTCTCCTTTGCAATATCCCTCACTTACTTTTAATTGGTATAAACAAGACGAAACCAATACTTCCATATCTGTTTTCGTCGCTTCAGGATCCAGTTTAGAAGTAACTGAAGCCGGAACTTATTTTGTTGAAACAAATTATGGTAGTTGTACATCAAACTCGTACTCTAACCGTGTTACCGTTAGTGAAGCAACTACGTCGAGTACTACAACGATAAGTTCCAGTTTAGGTAATCCTTATTGCTCCAGTGAGGGCGAAACAACATTAAGTACCATTAATGGCAACAGTTACCAATGGTATAAAGATGGCGATGAAATAGATGGCGCCACAAATCAAAACTATATTACCAGCGACTCGGGAAATTATTCAGTTACTATAGACTTAGGAGACTGTGTAACAAATGCCTCCATCGATCTTGAAACCACAGGCTTTAATAGTAGCATAGATGTTCAAGACAGTAATACAATTCAAGAAGGAGAAACATTGGTAGCAACAGTATCTACCAATGCCATGACCCCCCAATTTGAATGGTACTTGAATGGCTCCTTAATCCCAACAGCTACTGGTGCTAGTTATGAAGCTTCACAAGTAGGTAATTATAAAGTTGTAGTTACCCAAACAGAAGGATGTGTTGCCTCACATGAGATGACATTCTCTGTTAGTGAACCATATCCCGATGTTGCTAAGATTCCTAATGTTATAAGCCCTAATGGTGATGGTGAAAATGACACTTGGATTATTCCTAAAGCATATGTAAATGGTACTAATACAGAAGTTTTAATTCTAAGCTCTGAAGGAGAGGTAGTACTACAAACCAACGATTACCAAAATAACTGGCCCACAAATGAATTAATTTTTACAAATATCAACCCTGTTTTCTATTATGTCATCACAACGCAGAGCAAAACAGTAAGAAAGGGATCGATAACGGTCATAAAATAGAATGAAAATATATCTAATACATATCATTATTTTATTGTGCTTAACACAACACTTCTATGCACAAGAAGATGGTGTGGTAGCACTTTCATTACCCGTTAGGAACTCATTGAAATTTAATAGATATATTCTAAATCCCAGCTTTAGTTTTGTAAGAGAACAAAACAAATATTTAAGTTTCTATAATAAAAAACAGTGGGCTCAATTTGATGATGCCCCTCAATCTTATTTATTTAGTTATTCTGGCAGGTTTAAAGAACGTATAGGAGCTGGTATTGGGCTATTTCAACAAGACTACGGTGTATTAACAACATACGGAGGTATTCTAAACTTTGCTTACAATGCAAGCCTTAACAGAGGTAGCAACTTAACGTTTGGCCTTAACTTAGGTTTTTATCAAAGCGGTATTAATAGAGGTAAAGTTATAACGAACTACCCTGATTCATCGTTGGACAATATACCCTCTAATACATTGGTAACTATAAATCCCGGGATAAATTACGGAACAGCCTTTTTCGATTTTGGTGTATCGGTAAACAACCTTGTTTCATACAACTTTAATACCTCAAAGTTAATAGAGAATAACCCAGAACAAAGCATTCAAGGACATATTATGTACACTGGCTATATGAATGCCCGTGGCTTTTTTGATGAAAGCAAGTTTTCCTTTTTAGCAAGATCAGAATTTAAAACCAATAAAACCATACTTTCTGGAGTGGCAATGCTTTCCATTCCTAAAGGTCTTTGGGGACAGGCTGGTTATAATAGTATATATGGGCTATCTGCTGGTATTGGAATTAATATTAGCTCTCAAATAGCACTGGAATACAATTATGAACAGGCTATAGGTGATTTGTCAACCTTTGGTAACTCTCATGAAGTTACATTAGCCTATAAATTTAAAAACAAGGCTAGGTATAACTATAATGGCGACGATGACGAACAAGCCCTTTTTACACCATCAAGAAGATCAAAACGTGTCATTGCAAAACCAAAGACTACAAATACTAAAACAAACAGGCAATCACTTGTAGAAGCCAGAAAAAAAGAAAAAGAAGAAGCTGCAAAACAACTAAAAGAAAAAGCAGAAGCTAAAATAGCAACCAGAGCAAAGCAAAAAGCAGAAGCAGAGGCTAGAATTGCAGCTAGAACTAATACAACAGAAAAAGAACAGGAAACAAAATTAGCAGCAGAAACAAAGGCTAAACAAGAAGAAGAAGCCAAAATTAAGCGTGAAGAACTTGCTAAAGCTAAAGCCGTAGAAGATGCCAGAATAGCTGCCGAAAACAAAGCCAAACAAGAAGCAGCTAGAATTAAACAAGAAGAACTTGTCAAGGCTAAAGCTTTAGAGGATGCTAGAATAGCTGCCGAAAATAAGGCCAAAGAAGCAGCAGCTAGAATTAAGCGTGAAGAACTTGCTAAAGCAAAAGCCATAGAGGATGCCAGAATAGCTGCTGAAAACAAAGCCAAAGAAGAAGCTGCTAGAATTAAGCGTGAAGAACTTGCCAAGGCTAAAGCTTTAGAGGATGCTAGAATAGCTGCCGAAAACAAAGCTAAAGAAGAAGAAGAAGAAGCAAAAGCAACTTCTGAAAATAATGTAAATGACGAATTTGTAATTCCCGTATCAACAGACGCTAATACTGACGCGATGAGCAAAATAACGCAGTTAGCTAGGGATTCCAAATTAATACAACAAGAATTAATGGCTAAATTGGGAGAATCTGTTGCCAGTAAGGAACAAGACTTAAAAGACCTAAAAGAAGAAAATGATTTAAGCGAACAAGGAATTTATGTTGCTCCTAAACCTTTTAAGAGTGTAACGGCCGAAAACAATGCTTTAGAAGCCTTAACATCAGAAATTGATATTGTTATAAAATCACAGGACGAAAAGATTACAACTCTGGAAAATCTTTATAGTGAAAGACTAAAAAAGGTACGTAGTAAAAACGATGCCACTAATATATTTTACTCAAACGCTATACAAGATTTAAAGAAAGAACAATCCAGGATCAAACAAGTGAAGGAAAGTTTAATAACCGAATTGGAATCTATCAAAGTAGCTACCGAAATAGAGAGAAAAAGACGTATAAAACGTGCATCTTACGACAATCAAGAAGTAAGATATATGAAGGACATGGCAACCTTAAATCAAATAAAACAAAACACGCCCGTGAGTCCTGTTCCACTAACGGCTAATGATTTTGATTTTGGAGAAGATCTTGGAACCAATATTAAGATACTGACTAACGTTAAAAACACCGAAAACGGTTATTACCTTGTAGTAGCTGTACACAGTGATGTAGTTAAAAGAGATGACTTCCTGACAAAGTCTGTTGCAGCAGGTCAAAATGATATAAGTTTCTTTTTTGATGTAAAGACAAGTAAATACTATATTTACTACGAAAAATATAGTAGTTTGGACGCTGCTAATCAAGCTTTACAATTAAAAGGAAGCAAACCATATAATGGTAAGATGTCAATGGTTAAAATAGAAAATTAAACATGTAAAAGTAATTTTCCCCAAATGTACCAAGAGGAGAGACAATGCAAAATATTACCGCTATGAAAAAACCTACTATCTATAAATCCGCATTTGTTGTTCTATTTATATTACTATGTATTAACGGTATGGCTCAAACTTATGAGCCTTTTGCCGTAAGAAAAAATATAGATATAAAAGGAAGTATGCTTGTTATAGGAAATAGCATTCTAGGCCAAGACAACAATGATTTTAACGATTCTACTAAAGACAATCAGGACATATCAATGCAATATATTGATATTGATAGCGATACATCTACCTTTAGTTCCAGTAGTGCCGATCTCTTATTACCCGATCATGAAGATGGAAGTGCCACCGATTGTTACCGAGTAGCCTATGCAGGTTTATACTGGGGTGCTATACTACAGAGTGGGAGCCGAACCGATATAAACAATGTTAAGCTAAAAATTCCCGGAAGCACTACTTATACCGATATTACAGGAGAAATTGTTTACGATGCAATTGTTAATCCGATTATTGCAGAAACAGGAGAACCGGGAAACACACCTTATGCTTGCTATGCCGAAGTAACAGATTTACTATCTGGTTTATCGGATATAGAAGGAACGTATACCCTAGCCAATGTAACATCTAGTATAGGCTTTAACAATTCTACTGGCTTAGCTGCTGGTTGGACACTTATAATAATTTATGAAGATCCTGAGCTGCACACCAAATCTTTTACAACTTTTGACGGGTTTAGTCATATTTTCGATGGACACCAAGAAACAATTCCCGTAACAGGATTTACAACACCACCAGCAGGCAATATCGACTTACAATTTGCCTATGCCGTGTTAGATGGAGATAGAACAAAACGTGCTACCAAACTTGAAATCAACGGTAAAGAAGTTACAACACCTCTAAGGTCTGCCAATAAGTTTTTTGGATCGGTTATCGAAAACACCAATGGCGTATCCAATCCTAGAAATCCAAACAGTTCAAACACGCTAGGTTATGACACCGGTTTTTTGGAAATATTAAGTGCAGAACCCGAATTCATTAAAAACAATGACTCTTCAGCAGATTTTAGATTACAGGTAGCCAGGGGACAAGCCGACCCTATATTTGCTTTTTTAAGTGCCTTTGCTGTAGATATTATTGCACCCGATATAGACCTTACCAAAGTGGTTCTAGACACTTCTGGTGATGATATTGATGGCGATGATGTTAACTTAGGACAAAACCTTTTTTACGAAATAACCTATCAAAGTACAGGTAATGATAACGTTACTGAGTTTACGATTAAAGATATTCTTCCCGACAACATTATTTTTGATCCGGCAACCGACATAGATTTAACCAATGCAGGTGGTGCCACCTTGCAATCCTACGACCCAGTAACACGAACCCTTATTTTTAGTATTCCAGATGAATCTGTAGAAGTAAACGACCCAGCCTTTGTCATCCGCTTAGCTGTTCGTGTAGTCCCCAATTGTTACGACTTGAGTCAAGCCTGTTCTAATGAAATCCAAAATCAGGCCTTTGCAACTTATAGAGGTGTTATTAATACCAATTGGATTCAAGATGAAGGTAGCTTTGCAACAACGGAATGTTTGGGGGTTCCGGGGTCTACTAATTTCCTGGTAGATATCTCAAATTGTAGTTTCGAAAGAACTGAGGTATTATGTGGAAACAGTGTCGTTATAACAGCTGCCGATGGATACGACAGCTATTCTTGGTCTACAAGCCCAACAGGCACCCCCGTGATTGGTACTGGGCAAACTTATACCGCTACAGGCACAGGAACCTTTTATGTAACCAATACAACATCGGCTACCTGTATATCAATAGTAGAACAGATTACGGTAATTCCTTATGGTAACACCATTACTAACCCAGTAATTCCATTTGCCGACCTAACACCTGTGTGTCCTAATGATGGTAAAGTTTTACCTTATATATTTCTATGTGGCGCCAACGATACCAGAGCAATCACAACAGGAATTAGCGATGCCGTTTCTATAATTTGGGAAAAACTTGATGAAACTAGTTGTGACCCTGTTACTGTTGATGATTGTGCAAACGAAAATGATGCCTGTACATGGAATCAGGTCGGTACCGGCCCTAATTACACCGCCGATCAGGCAGGTGAATTTAGAATTGTAATAAACTACCCCGGAGGTTGTTTTAGCATATTTTATTTTAATGTCTATCAAAACTTATTAAATCCAACTGTTATTGCCAAAGACATTATTTGTAATACGCTTGGAGAAATAACCGTAGGTGGTGTTCCTTCTGGCTATGAATACAGCTTAGATCCAAATGGTTCCTATCAATCGTCCAATGTATTTTCTATTGATACTGCTGGTTACTATACCGTTTATATCAGACAAGTAGGTGTGGATACTAACCCCTGTATTTTTGAAACACCCAGTATCTACGTAAGAGACAGAGATGTTTCAGTATCTACCGTTGTTACACAACCCAATTGTAATGGCGATAAGGGAAGCATTCAGTTGGCTGTAAACAATGGCTTGCCACAATACTACTATAGTCTTTCAGAAGGAGGAACTTTAGTAAACAGCGTTGGCCCTATAACAAACAGCGATTATACTTTTGCAAACCTTAATCCTGGAACTTATACCTATACAATATCAACCGATGATGGTTGTCTTTTTACAGGTGATATAGAAATAATAAATCCGCCAGTGTTAACAGCTACCGTAGCGCTTACAAGGCCTCTAACATGTACAGATGGCGAAATTACTGTTTACCCCGAAGGCGGAACGCCTCCCTACCAATACTATGTAAATGGAGCAACCATTTCTCAAGACAGTCCGATAATAACAGTGCCTACAGCAGGAGATTATAATATTATCGTTATAGACGCCAACAACTGTAGTACAACAACATCCATTACCGTCGAAGCCATTTCAGCTCCCAATTTTACTGTATCGCACACCGATATTTTATGTTATGGCGACAATACGGGACAAATACAATTTAATGTTACCAATGCCAATGGATATACCATTGAATATAGTATAGATAATGGCACCACATACCAATCTAACCCGACATTTTCGAACCTTACTGCTGCCACTTACACAACAAACATTAAATATTCATTGAATGGTATCGAGTGTTTTAGTACTTCTGAAGATATAATCATAACACAGCCAGATATAGCATTAACGGCCTCAGCAGGCGTTTCTGAATTGGCAGGTTGTGGTCCTAATGGTGAAGGTAAAGTACGCATTACAAACCCACAGGGAGGTACCCCTCCATACGAGTACAGTTTTGACAACCAAGCTACTTGGACAAGTACAAATGAAGCCTATGTCGCTCCTGGAACTTATACACTGTATATAAGAGATGCCAATGGTTGTATTTATGCTATGCCAGGCATTATTGTTGATCCAGAACCAGTACCCCCAACCATAACTGTTTCTGATCCAGATTTTAATTGTGATGGTACAGCCAACGCAACAGTAACAGTAACCAATGAAGGATCTAATTCTTATACTTACACCTATTTACTGGACGGTGTCGAAAACCCCAATACAGCAGATCCTAAAACCTTTTTAGATGTCTCTGAAGGATCACATACTGTAACTGTTACTTATAAACTGGAGACCGTTCCTACTTATAGTAATTTGTTGAACGAAAATTTTGGAAGCGGAGCACCAACAACGTCACCTGGAATAGCAAGTGCTTATTGTTTTAACGACCAACGTGTAAACTCTCCTTATCCTTGTGGCACACGCTCTGTAGAAGATAATCAATATTCTGTAGCCAGTTTTTTCTGGAGATCTGATGATCCCTCATCTAACAATTCTGGTGCATGGTATCACTTTCAAGACCATACTACAAACGGAGCCGATCCAGACGGTAGATTTTTGCTTGTAAACATTGGATCTGCTGCAGGGCCTTATGGTGTATTGTATAGCAAACCCATAAACGATGTTATTCCCAATCAAGATATAAAAGTCGATTTATATCTAGCAAACTTAATGCGATCTGTTTATACTGTTCAGGATGATCCAGATTTCAGAATACAGTTGGTAGATGGTTCAGGAACTGTAATAGCCGAGCAATTTACTGGTACTATTCCTAAAAATGAACAATGGAATTTTAGTCAGTTAACCCTCAACCCAGGCAACAATACCAACTTAACCTTTGTAATACGCTCTGGAAGCGTTGAGTATTTCGGAAATGATGCTCTTATAGACGATATTAGTGTTTACCAACTTCCTGTAACCTGTATAGAACAGGTAGACTTTCCGTTTGTTGTAAACTCTGGGAATGCCTTTACTGCTGATGTTACTGGAACATCGAATGTGAGTTGTTCGACTGGATCAGATGGCACCATAACTATTGCTGCTCAAAATTTCGATCCTGCTAATGGTTTTCAATATTCTTTAGACGGTGTGAATTGGAATACTCAAATGACATCTCCTTACACCATTACCGGATTAGCAGCAGGTAGCTATACCATTCATGTGCGCTATGAGGATGCTGTTGATACCTGTAGTTTTACTTTTAATCATGATATTATTGCTCCTACGTTATTAGAAGTAAATGCTTCTGGAACACCAGTAACCTGTCTTGATGGGTCGACTGTTACAGCAACAGCAACAGGCGGAACACCCGCTTATTCCTACGAACTATTAGACAATACACTAAACCTAATCGCAAATTTCCCTAGCAACGGTATTTTAACGAATATATCTGCAGGAAACTATACCATAAGAGCTACCGATGCAAATGGCTGTGTGGCAACAACGACACTTGACTTAATAGCTCCAACGGCACCAACGGCATCTATAAGTAATGCCGATTATTGTTATGATACAAGCAACGGAGCAACGCTAGAAGTTACGGCATCTGGAGGCCAAACACCCTATGAATATAGCATTAACGGTGGTGCATTCCAATCAAGCAATAGTTTTACAAATCTAACTCCAGGCAATTATGATATAACAGTAAGGGATGCTTACGGATGTACAGTTGCTTTACCAACTGAGACTATTGCAGCACAAGTAAACGTAGATGTTGTTTTAACAAAAGCATTAGACTGTAGGGCGTCTCCCGATGCGGTAATTACGGGAACTATCTCAGACGGTTACCTACCATACTCTGTAACATTAATACAAGGTTCGGGAATACCAAACCTAACAGGAAATACCTTTACCTTAACAACTGGAACCGATGGTACGTACCAATTTCAAATAACCGATGCTAATGGCTGTCAGGCAGTATCAAATGTAATTACTGTTAATCCAATAGAAAATCCTACAGCAACCACTACAACCGTAAATCCGAGTTGTAATGGAGACTCCAATGGATCTGTACAAATAATACCAGCCAATGGTGTAGGCCCCTATTCCTATAGTTTTGAAGGAAGCTCTTTTACCTCAACATCACTATATACTGGATTAGCAGCAGGCACCTATACCTACCAAGTACAAGATGCTAATGAATGTATTTTTAATGGTACGGTAACCTTAACAGAACCCACCACTTTAGTTGCTACAGCAAGTGCAACAACATTTAGTTGTGATGCTAACAACACAAAACAATCGGCAACAGTAACCATTGCTGTTCCTACTACAGGAACGGCACCCTATCTATACAGTTTTAATGGATCTGGTTTTAGTTCAAATAATACCTTAACAGTAAACGACAATGGAACCGATCAAACCATAACCTATGCTGTTCAAGATGCCAACGGGTGTACCGCTAATGGCTCTATTACGATTTTACAATTAGATCCCCCAACGGATTTAGATTTTAGTTCTACAGATGTAACCTGTACAACAACAACTTCAACAGTAACCGTAACTGCAACAAATGGTGTAGGCCCATTGGAATATGAAACGATTGCCCCATCTCCTATTATAGTTGGTAAACAAACTTCAAACGCATTCTCAGGATTAACCCCAGGTACTTATATCTTTAGGGTTACCGATGCTAACGGATGTTATTATACAGAATCCTATACTATAAATCCTGTTACACCAATAGCTATAACAGGATTAAAGTTAAGTGATGTATTATGTAACGGCGATAATACAGGAGCTGTACAATTCACCGTTTCTGGATATGCAGGTAGCTACACAAGTACTTTAACAAATGGCTCAGGAACTTTAGTGCAATCTGGAAACACCATTGATTTAACCAATCTAATAGCAGGTAGTTATACCGTAGAAGTTACAGATTTAACCACAGGATGTACAGCCGATGAAACTATAACTATTTCGGAACCTGCTAACCCCGTAAGTCTTACAGCAACGACAACGAATGTTCATTGTAATGAAGATAATTCTCAAATTACTGTAACACCTTCTGGGGGAACACCTAATTACACTTATGCTGCTGTAATAACAGGTACTACTGCGCCTACAACTTATAATGGTAGTAACGTTATAACTGTAGATACTAATTCTGCTACAAACTTAGTTTGGGATGTATACGTTAAAGATGCCAATGGGTGTACAGCAATGACCTCTGTAACAATTACAGAAGACCCATTACCAACGGTAACCGCACCAACAGTATCGAATCAATGTACCGCGACATCTGGATTTACCTTTACCGTTACGGCAACAGGACTTGCTCCACTTTCATATAGTATTAATGGTGGCTTATCCTATCAAACCAGTCCAACATTTACCGTAAATGCTGCAGGTAGCTATACCATTACAGTAAGGGACGCTAATGGATGTACAGCAACGAGTGCTACACAAACAGACGTTTTTCCGCCAATTACAACCAGTGCACTTCTAACAAAAGATTTAACATGTTCGCTACCGCAAGAAGCTAGTATTGACATATCGGTATCGGGTGGTAACCCTCCTTATACCTACGAAGTAAGTACTGATGGTGGAAGTAGTTATTCGCCCATTGCTGGGTCTCCATATACAACTACTAACGCAGGTACCTATCAATTTAGGATTACGGACGCTAATGGATGTACCCAAGAAACGAATGTAATAACAGTAAATGCTACTAATAATGTAACGGTTTCAACGTCGGTTATTAACCCAACTTGTAATGGTAGTACAGATGGTTCAATTCAATTAACGTCGTTAACAGGTGAAGCCCCATTTACTTACAGTATTGATGCTGGTACTACCTTTGCATCTTCAAATGTATTTGGAGGTTTAGCAGCAGGAGGTTATAACTATGTTGTTAGGGATAGTAAAGGTTGTGATGTCTCTGGAACTATTAACTTATCAAATCCTTTACCAATAGATGTAACAATTATCTCAAATCCAATACAATGTAGTCCAAGTATTGATGGTAGTTTAGATATCACGATCAATTCTGGCGGTGTAACTTCTTTTACTTATACCTTATATGATAATACTTCTACTCAGGTAGGATCTAGTGTAACAACGGCATCAACAACACATTCATTTTCTGGATTATCGTTCGGTGACTACTTTGTTACTATTGTTGATGCTAATGGCTGCGAATACCGAAGTACTGAACAAAGAATTGAAACACCTCCATACCTTGATTTAGATGCGACAGTAGCCGGAGGTACATGTGTAATAGGAGCTACAGTTGATGTTTCGGTTAATGCTGGGTTATCCCCCTACACATATTCAATATATGGACAACCAGCAACTTCAGTCGGTCCTACAGCATCAACAACACAAACTTTTACAGGATTAGATCATGGAGTAACCTACTTCTTTCAAGTTGAAGACTCGGTAGGTTGCATTTCAATTATAGAAGTTACTACACCTATTTTATCAGCTATTAATATTGATTCTATTACAACAACAGATGTTACATGTAATGGAGCAGATAATGGTTCTGTGAACTTTACTGTTTCTGATTATGATGGCACTGTAACCTCATTATTTTATGAAGTACGAGATGAATTAACTAATACCGCTATATCTCCTGCAAAAAATGGTACAATTAATAGTTTAACAGGAGCTCCCGTTAATGGAACTATTACTGGGTTGGGAGCAGGTAATTATACATTATTTGTTAGAGAGTCGGATGGGTCTTTATGTACCACTTCAAGTCCTTTCCAAATAACGGAACCTATTCAACCACTTTTTTCAGCTGTTTCAAATACAATAAATGCCAATTGTAATACTGGAGCACAACTAACAATTACAACAACGGGAGGCACAGGCCCTTATCAATATGCAGCTGGAGCTCTAGGCTTTACCCCAACCTCAGGAGATTTTGGTTCGAATAATGTATTGAATTTAAACCCTTCCATCAGAACAAATTGGGATATTGTGGTAGAAGATGCTAATGGATGTCAGGTTAGACTTAACCAAGATATAACATCAGACGCCCCACCAACAGTTGACCCTGTACCCCAACAATGTTTTGACGGTACGCCATTTAATATCACGTTGGTTGAAGGTACTGGTACTGCTATTGCTCCGCTAACCTATAGTATCGGTGGTGCTTACCAAACAAGTCCAACCTTTAGCATTAATATGGCTGGCACTTATACTGTAAGCGTAAAAGATGGTAATGGGTGTATCGCTTCAACAACGTATATTGTAGAGCCTCCATTATTATTGGATGCAAATATGACACAAGATTTAACCTGTATCCTTGATGCTAGTATTACTTTAACTGCTAGTGGGGGAACTGGTAGCTACAACACTTTTGAAGTTAGTTATAATGGCGGTGGCTATGTTGTTATCGCCGGCTCTCCATATACAGCTAATGTAGACGGCACCTATCAATTTAGAGTGACAGATTCTCAAGGGTGTCAAGCGATATCTAATGTCATTACAGTCACACCAAACACAACGCCTACATTTACAGAAACTCATACTGATGTGAGTTGTAACGGTGGCTCCGACGGAAGCATTGTTATAACGGCAGCAAACGGTATAGCACCCTATCAATACAGTATCGATAATGGTGCTACGTTCCAAGCATCCAATGTGTTTAGTGGACTATCAGGAGGCACATACAATGTGGTTGTTAGAGACAGTAAAAATTGTGATTCGGCAGCAACACCTGTGACTATTAACGATCCTACCGCTGTGGCAGGAACAGGTTCTTTAACACAGGGATTAACCTGTGGCTCTGGAAATGCAACACAACCAGCCATTGTAACCATTACAGGAAGTGGAGGAACAGCTCCTTATACTTATAGCTTTGATGGTGGTGTTAATTACAGCTCAACAAACACCTATGCAACATATACGGCAGGAACTGTAACAGCTTATATAAAAGATGCCAATGGGTGTATTATTGCAACGCCTATAGATGTTAATATTCCTGCATTAGATGTCCCAACTGATTTGGATTTTTCATCAACATCAGTAACTTGTTTAGCTGTAACTAGTGATGTTACATTAACACCAACTGGTGGTGTCGCCCCATTATCCTATGAAATAATTTCACCAGCAAGTGCAACAAGTAATACAACAGGAGTTTCCTCTGGAATCTTTACAGGTTTAGCACCGGATACATATGTCTTTACCGTAACTGATGCCAATGGTTGTTATTATACAGAATCGTATACTGTAGATCCGGTAACCAATATTACAGTATCTAGATTATTGGTTAATGATGTGAGTTGTAATGGCGATTCTGATGGAGCTGTTGACTTTACAGTGTCTAATTTCTCAGGAACCTATAGTTACACAATTAATGGAGGGGCTGCTATCGTGGGGCAAACAGCAACCACAATAAATTTAACAGGGTTACCTGCAGGAGATCAAACCATAGTGGTAACAGATGATACAACAGGTTGTACCGATACAGTTACAATAACCGTTAGTGAACCAACTACATTAGCACTTATTGAAGCTGATAATATCAATGCAACTTGTAATTTTGGTGCCCAGGTAACTGTAACAGCAAGCAATGGTACACCGCCATATCAATATGCTTTTGTGATAGACGGTTCTGCACCAACTGTATCGGATTACACCAATAACAATACCGCTGTTTTAGATCCTGCAACCAATACCGATTGGGATGTTTGGGTACAAGATGCCAACGGATGTACCGCTCAAATAGATGTTGTTATTTCAACAGATCCTTTGCCAACAGTAACGGTTCCAACATTCGCTGATAACCAATGTAATTTGAATGGTGATCCTTATACATTTACAGTAACAGGTACAACAGGAATACCGCCATTTGAATATTCTATTGGTAATGGCTTTCAATCGAGTCCAACATTCACGGTCTCAACACCAGGAACATATTCTGTAACCGTAAGGGATGGAAATGGTTGTACAGCTACTAGCGGAACATCTATAACTGTTTATCCGGCCTTAGACCTCACACCATCCATTACAACTTTACCTAGTTGTACAAATGATGATGGTGTGATTACGGTAACAGGCTCTGGAGGTTCTGGAAATTATAGCTATGGAATAAGTCCTAGCCCTGCATCGGTTTCTATTTCTGGAAATGTAATTTCAGGTGTGCCATCAGGAACCTATACCGTAACTATTACAGACACGGTTACTAACTGTACAAAAGATGCAACTATTACTTTGGATGCTGCCACACCTGTAACATTTACCCCTGTACCAACAGATGTAAGTTGTAATGGAGGAAGTGATGGTAGTATAACGGTAAACTTACCTGCGAGCAATGACAATCCAATTTATACTTACGAAATTACTGCTCCTATTGTAGTTGCTCCTCAAACTTCTAACGTATTTACAGGATTAGCGCCAGGAACTTACACCGTTCAAGTAACTTCAGGAAGAGATTGTATCGCAACTCAAGATGTCATTGTAGGCGAACCTAACAGCATTGTAGTTCCCGCTCCAACAGTAGTAGATTACGCTTGTACAGCAGGTACCAATACAACAACCTTTGCGAGTATTACAGTAAATAGTGTAACGGGAGGTTCTGGAAACTACATCATTTATGAATTTATAAAAGGGGCAACCGTTGTACAGTCTGGATCTAGCAATGTTTACACCGAAAGTGATTTATCGGGAGGTAATTACACAATAAATGTTTATGACGACAATGGCTGTTCTGGATCAACAACAGCTACTATCGAACCTTTTATAGCCTTGGAAGATTTAACCGTTAATGTCGATAACGCCATTACTTGTATTAATGACGAAGATATTACTGTTTCGGTAACGAGTACAGGCGGTATACCAACAAACCTGGAATATACATTAGAAGATGCTAATGGTGTTCTCCCTAATCAAACAAATACTACAGGCGTATTTACAGGACTGCCAATAGGTAATTATATCATTACCGTTGAAAACTTAGACACACAATGTAGTTTACAAACCGTACACTACGTTAACGACCCTAATACTTTTGATCTTAACATAGACTCTGTTATTGATGTAACGTGTTTTAGTGATAACGATGGTAGCGTTAATGTTACACTAATAGATAGAATACCAACACCTAATGACGAATCTGGTCCTTTTACATATAATGTTGTTGATGCTTTAGGTGCGACTGTTACCTCTGGAACAACAGCCAATGCTGGTCCTATTACCATTTCTGGTTTAGTTTCTGGAACTTATAGTATTACAGCAACTTTAACAAATACACCTTTCTGTACGGTTAGTGAAAACTTTACCATTACGGCGCCTACAGCAGCTTTAAGCATTACAGAAACGCATACAGAAATAACCTGTATAAGTGGCAACAACGACGGAACCATTTCTGCCAGTGCCACAGGTGGATGGCCAGGAGACTACGAGTACCAGTTAGAGTTAACCAGTGGAACAATCATTACAGCATATAGCTCAACATATCATTTTACAGGGCTAACAGCAGGAGATTACATTGTTAGTGTTAGAGATAGTAAAGGTTGTATAGCGTCAACAAATGTAAGCTTGGTTAATCCAGCCCCTATTGATGCTACAATAGCGGCTACCCCAACATTGTTATCGTGTTTTGGTGACACCAATGCAACCATAACGGTTAGTAATGTTACTGGCGGACAAGGTAGTAACTACACCTATACCTTAAATAAAACTGCACCAACACCAAGTTCTTCTGGGCCTCAAACGTCTCCTATATTTAGTGGTTTAGGATCTGGAACCTACAACGTCACTGTAACCGATGGTTACGATTGTGAATTTACTACAGCCGATATCGTTATATCTGAACCTTCCCAATTGGTAGCAGATTTAATCAAGGCAAGTTCACAAACCTGTTTAACAGAGGCAACGCTTACTTTAAGTGCAGTAGGAGGCATAGGACCTTACGAATATAGTGATGATATAGTATTTAACACCGTTCTAGGCTCTTTCTCTACAGATGTAACATTCTCTGTACCAGTTGGCACCTATGTATATTATGTAAGGGATACAAACGGGTGTATCGCTACCGTTTCTAACGAAATTACCATAGAACCGTTAGAACCGTTAATTGTAAATTTAGATACAACCAACGCAACTATTAATTGTGCTGGCGAAAGTACAGGTGTTATTATAGCCGAAGCGCAAGGAGGTTTAGGAAACTATATTTATACCTTACAAGACGACTCGGGTAATGATATTACACCAGTAACCCAAGATACACCAGGTGTCTTTACAGGATTACCAATAGGAACTTATCAAGTCTTTGTAGAAAGTGGTGATTGTGACGTAACATCAGCTACTGTTACCATAACAGAACCTTCAGAACCATTAACCGCCCAATTTGTAACAACAGATGTTAGCTGTAATGGTGCCAATGATGGTATAATTGAAGTGATAGCTTCTGGAGGAACGGGTATCATCAAGTATGCAATTTCCCCTCAAATGGATCAGTTTTTTGATGAACCTATCTTTGATGATCTTTTCCCAGGAACTTATCAAGTGATCGTACAAGATGAATTAGGGTGTTATATACTTGAAGATATTACTATTGTAGAGCCAACGCCTGTAATACTTAACATTGTTCCAAACTCAATCATTCCAGAAATTTGTGATGGTGATATGAATGGAGCCTTTAGTATTGAAATTTCAGGAGGTACAGCTCCTTATAGCGTTGCTTTAGATGACATTAATGGTACGTACACTACTGGTGTTCTGGAAAACACACCGTTTACTTTTAGTGGCCTAAGTGGAAGCGATCACATTGTATATGTTATGGATAGTGAAGGCTGTGAATCGGAATGGAACATTACTTTCCCAGAATCGGTTAAAATCGAACCAGTGGCCATTGTCGAATATGGATGTACTAACAACATGTCTACTAATACGGTTACCGTAGAAGTTGATGAAAGCATAACGGATCCTTCTGAATTGGATTATTCATTAAATGGTGGGCCATACCAATCCAGTAACGTATTTATAAACGTACCAGCTGGACTTGATCACTTTATTGATGTTAGACATATAAATGGTTGTATACAAAGGACCGAAAACTTTGATATTGAACAATATGAACCTTTAGAACTTGTGCTGGAAAATGGTGGCTTAAATGAGATAGTAGCCGTAGCCACAGGAGGTACTGGAAATTATGAATTCACTTTAAATGGTGAATCGTATGGAAGTGAAAATACATTCCTTATTTATGCATCGGGAGATTATACTGTAACAGTAACCGATAGCAATGGTTGTGTAGCTACAGCTACCAAATATTTTGAATATATCGATGTATGTATCCCAAATTATTTTGTGCCACAAAATGGTGGTTGGGGACCTGGATGTACCTCACAATATAAGGATATGACCTTTGACATATTTGACAGGTATGGACGTAAAATAGCCACTTTACGCGTTGGAGAAAAATGGGATGGAAACTACCGTGGTGCTCCTTTACCTTCGGGTGATTACTGGTATGTTGTAAAGCTAAATGATCCAAAAGACGATCGTGAATTTGTCGGCCATTTTACGCTTTATAGGTAATATAATTAATGGATAAAGCCATTAACCAAAAAAAATGAAGCAATGCGAAAACTAATCATATACACACTGTTTATAGTCATAACTACCAGTAGTTATGGACAGGAATTAAACTTGCCTGTATTTACCCAATATTTAGCCGATAACAATTTTGTGGTTTCTCCTACCTATGCTGGTATTGGAGATAATCTAAAAATAAGGGCTAATGGTTTAACCCAGTGGGTAGGCATAAAAGGTGCTCCCGACAACCAATCGATATATGGTGATTTTAGAATTGCCGATCGCTCAGGTGTTGGTATTTCTGCATATAATGATAGAAATGGTAATACCATACAAACAGGTGCCAAATTCTCGTTTGCACACCACCTTATTTTAGATTATTACTCCAAGCAGTACCTATCTTTTGGTATTTCTTATAATATCAATAATTTTAGAATTGATATTAATAATTTTAATACCACATACGAAAACCCTATTATAGATCCATTCGTTACAGACGATAGGCGTACTTCCAACAATAACTTTGATGTAGGTTTCCTGTATAGAAACCATGGTTTCTTTTTAAGTTTTAATGCTAATAATATTTTAAAGAAAAACTTTGATGAAGATATTAGGAAATTAGAACCCAACTTACTGTTAAACTACCAAATATACACAGGTTATACCTTTAGGGGACCTAAAAAAAGTGGTTTAGAGTTTGAACCATCCATGTATTACCAGATGTTTAACAGTGACAAGCGTTCCAGTACCGATTTAAACTTTAAGGTGCGAAAGTACGATAGGAATGAAGATTATTTTTGGGGCGGCATATCCTATCGTTTCCTTAACGATCAGTTCTTAAAACCTTTAAATATAGGCCCTATGGTAGGCTTTAAAAAATCTATCTTCTATTTTGGATATGCCTACCAAATAACAACTAATGCACTATCGTCATTTAATTCAGGTACGCACGTTATTACCATAGGACTTGACTTTTTACAAGGTATTAGTAATTGTCCTTGTACGCAAAGCCCGGTTCATTAAACCTTTTATTCTTTTCTAAAAGAAATAATAAGTATTTTTGCCTTTTTTAAAAGGAATAGATTTGGGACTTATAAAAGTTGAAAACATACGTGTTTTTGCCTATCATGGCTGTCTAAAAGAAGAAACAAAGATTGGTAGCGATTATCGTGTAGACCTTCAGGTTAAAGCCAATTTGCAACCCTCAGCAAAAACAGATACATTAAGTGATACAGTAGATTATGTTTTGTTAAACCGTATTATAAAAGAAGAAATGGCGATACCTTCCCATTTGCTCGAAACGGTTTGCAAACGTATTTTAAAGCGTATTTTTATTGAAGACTCATTGGTTGAAAAAGCAACGGTTTGGGTTAGTAAATTGAATCCACCAATAGGAGGGGATGTTGAAAAAGTAACCATTAAAATAACTAAAAAACGTAAAAAGTAATTTTAAGTATTGTAAACTCTTATTTTTTTTTACATTTGCAGCATAGTTAATGGCGTCATGGCCGAGTGGCTAGGCAAAGGTCTGCAAAACCTTCTACAGCGGTTCGAATCCGCTTGACGCCTCTTAAAAGCTTTCAGTTTCTTTCTGGAAGCTTTTCTTTTATAGGGTTTATTTGTTCCAGCTTTTCTTTAATAAGTTTCTTTTCTTCTGGGAAAAAGCCCTGAACTAAAAGTAACATTCCAAAACCTAAAATAACCAAAGCAATTATTTTCTTGGTTTTAAAAATAAGTCGAGGTGTTAATTTATTTCTTAATTTTTTAGCAATCAATATCTTAATTATATCCACTAAAAAGTAAACCAATAAAATAGTAGTTAAAAAGGTAATTACCCCTTCCGTAGAGCTTGTTAGGGTATTTGCTATTACAATAAAAGCAACCCAGCCTAACAGAACACCTATATTAATAAAATTAAGCAAGAAACCCTTTAAAAACAGTTTTCCGTACTTTTTTTGGATATCGATTTTATGATACTCCTTAACTATTTCCCTAAAAGACTTAGATGTTTTTATAAAAGACGTAAACCCGTAAACAACCAATAAAACACCTCCAAAAATCAAAAAATTAGGATCCCCTTTTATTTTTTCAAGCAATTTATTGGTACTAAGGAACGCTACTAAAATAAAGAGTATATCGGCAAACATAACACCGCAATCGAATATCAGGGCACTCCTAAAACCTTTTGTCGCACTGGTTTCTAAAAGTACAAAAAAGACTGGGCCAATTGTAAAGGCCAATATAATACCAAATGGAATAGCCGCTAAAACATCGTCAAACATGCGTTAAAACATCTTTACACAAAGAAAAGAAATATTTTAAACTTATCTTACGACATTGTTTTTTCAATTTTTATTTTAGTTCAAACCCCATTTCCAAAATAGTGTTTGAGCTTCCTCCAACAAATACCATGAATTCGCCCGGTTCTACAACAAATGCACCTTCATTATTATAAAACCCCAATTCTTCTTCTGTTAAAGTAAATATTATAGTCTTTAACTCATTAGGTTCTAATGCAACCAATTCAAAACCTTTTAACTCTTTAATTGGTCTTGTAACGCTAGCAATCATATCTCTAATATACAATTGCACGACTTCTTTTCCTTTTACAGTTCCTGTATTTTTCAAATCAACAGCAACCTTAACTGTACCGTTTGAAATCGTATCTATTTTTAAATTACTATAAGAAAACGATGTATAGCTTAAACCATGACCGAATGGATACAAAGGTGTATTACTTTCATCTATATAATGTGACCAAAACACTTGGTTAGGAGCTGGTATTACTGGTCTTCCTGTATTCTTGTAATTATAGTATATTGGTACTTGTCCTACACTTCTTGGGAATGTCATGGGTAACTTACCACTCGGGTTATAATCACCATATAAAACCTGTGCGATGGCATGACCGCTTTGTGTTCCCAATTGCCATGCTTCAACAATGGCCGGTATATGCCTATCTTCCCAGTCAATGGCCAAAGGTCTTCCATTGTTTAATACCAAAACAATATTTTTATTTACTTGGTAAACTGCTTCTAAAAGTTCTTGTTGTACGCCGGGTAATCCCAATAAAGCCCTGCTTCTTCCTTCTCCACTTTGGAACCCGTGTTCCCCAAGTACCATAACAACAACATTGGCATCTTTAGCTACAGCTATTGCTTTATTAAATTCGCTTTTATCAGTTGTGTTAATATTTACTTCAAAAGGAAATCCTGTTTCACCAAGGGCAACATCAGCTCCTTTTGCATAAGTTAAGGTGTTACCGCTGTAGCGTTCCATACCTTCAAGAACAGAAATAGCGGTATCATCATCTGCGGCCAATCTCCAACTTCCGAGAGGGCTTGTTTTATCATTGGCCAGCGCTCCTATTATAGCAATTTTCTGCCCTTCTTTTTTAAGGGGTAGCAAGTTATTCTCATTTTTAAGGAGTACAATAGATTTTTTTGCCATATCTAAAACAGCATCGTGAATTTCCTTGCTTCCTATTGTTTCTTTCTCTCTTGCTTCGTCACAATATTTATAAGGATCATCGAATAATCCCAATTCAAACTTAACCCTTAAAATACGCATAACTGCATCGTCTATTAGTTCTTCAGAAACCTTTCCTTGTCTAACTAATTCTGCCAGTTCGTTCACATAGGCATAAGATTCCATATCCATGTCCGATCCAGCATTAACTGATAATTCTGCAGCATGTTTTCTATTCTTTGCATAGCCGTGAGCCATCATTTCGTTTATTGAGCCCCAGTCGGAAACTACAAAACCATCATATGCCCACTTGCCTTTCAAAATATCGCGTTGTAGAAATGTATTACCCGTTGCGGGTACGCCATTTAATTCATTAAACGAATTCATAAATGTTTTTACACCTGCATTAGCAGCTGCTTTAAATGGAGGAAAAATAATGTTGTTTAATGTTGATGTCCCTACATCTACTGTATTATAATCTTTTCCTGATTCAGCAAAGCCATAGCCTGCCCAATGTTTGGCACAAGCTGCAATGGTTAACGGCGAGGACAAATCATCACCCTGAAATCCCTTAACTCTTGCAACACCAACTTTCGCACCTAAAAAAGGATCTTCGCCTGCACCTTCCATAACACGTCCCCAACGTGCATCTCTTGAGATATCTACCATAGGCGCAAATGTCCAATTAATACCTGCTGCAGCCGCTTCTTTGGCTGCTACTTGAGCCGATCTTTGTATTGCTTCCAGATCCCAACTAGCGGCTTCTGCCAACGGAATAGGGCTTATGGTTTTATAACCATGAATCACGTCGAAACCAATAATTAATGGGATGCCTAAACGGGTTTCTTCTACGGCAATCTTTTGGACTGCTCTAACATCCTCAACTCCCTTAACATTTAGCATGGATCCTACATATCCTTTCTTTAAATGCTCATATTTTTTCGCTGCGTCTCCAGAAGATGGGGTAGGACCAGTAACATCCCAAAAACCATTATATTGATTCATCTGGCCTATTTTTTCTTCCAAAGTCATTTTATCAAGTAAACTTTCTACTTTGTTATCTATTGACTCCGAAAGTCCTTTATCCATATTTCCCGAGTTATTTGCTTCTTGGTTATTGTTACAAGAAACTCCTATTAAAAAGAAAAAAAGGACTATGTGTAATTTTTTTAAATCGTGTCTCATTGGTAAATTTTTATATAATCTATTTCCATGGTTGATTCGGTAAAATTTTCATCGATTGTAAACCAATTACCTCCCATTGCAATGTTTAGAATTAAAAATTGTGGTTTGGTATATGGCCAATTATTACTGTCTTTAACATCTGGTTTATAAGTATATAAAATGGTTCCATCTAATGAAAAATGCAATGCATCTTCGGTCCATTCTAAGCCATAAACATGAAATTCATTTGAAAAGTCATTCACGGTTGTTTCACCTACTTTAGTTCCGGCACAACCTCCTGAACAAGCTGGGGTATGGGTTGCACTGGACACAATTTTAGGGTTATGTCCCCAATGCTCCATAATATCAATCTCTCCACAAGCAGGCCACCCAACAGTATCTATGTTGGCGCCCAACATCCATATGGCCGGCCAAGTCCCTGATCCACTTGGTAATTTAGCTTTTACTTCAACTTTTCCATAAGTGAACTCGTATTTGTCTTTTGTTAACAATCGAGCTGATGTATAATCAAATCCTTGATAAGCCACCTTTTTAGCGGTTATCTTCAAAATACCATCTTCAACTTTTACATTTTCAGGTCTGTTTGTATAATATTGTTTTTCTCCATTGCCCCAACCACATAAATCCGGACAACCATTTCCTAAATCGTATCCCCATTTTGAATCATCTGGCTCACCGTCTATATCGAATTCATCTGACCAAACTAATTGAAGTGGTTTTTCTCCAACATAAACAGTAATAGTTTTAAACAAACTAATGGTATGTCCTGTACTTGAGTAAGCAAAAACTGTTACCAAATAATTGTTAGTTCCTTCTCTGGAAAATGTATGATCCAACACGCCATTCGTATTTTTTACTTCCGCTTCATTTTCTATTTTAAAACCATATGTAACTGCATTCACTGCAGTGGCTTTACAAGTTATAGTTCCTGAACCGTCACCATTAGGGTTTTCACTGTCCAATCCTAAAACACCTATAGTTAAAGACAAATTACTGGGAATAATCGCTTCCTCTGTTTCTGGAGAAATCATCGAATCACTGTTCCCTGAGCAGGAAACAAAAAACAATAGGATGACATGTAAAACTTTATTAAGCATACGTATTTGTTTTTTAATTAAAATTTAGAGGCTACCTACTAGAAGTAATGAATGACAATACTTCTAGTAGGGATAAAGTCAGCTATTAATCGTTTGGGTTATCTGTTTGGTATTTACAATACCAAGCCAATGCAGGGTTAGAAGCATCTAACATTCTTACAAACAATGTGTTTTCTGTTATTTCAATAATTTCTATTGAACTAATGCCCACATACCAACACATAAAACCGCCATCGGAGAAATTAATGGTCGTACCTCTATATTCTCCGTCAACTGTTGCGTTGGAATTTGATGGAGAGAAACTAACATTCTTTACACCGTCTAAAGTAGGAGCTACATCGGTACCGTGACAGGTATCGCCTGCCACACCTATTGATGCTGCATAGTCTCCAGGGGTATAAGCTATATCTGTTAGTTGTTCGAATGTTACTTTACCATCGGCAGACTGGGTAAAAACAAATTCTGCATCGTACATGCATAATTTATCGGAATGCCAAGCGTTGGATGTAAACCATTGTGACCATGTATGTTCTCCACCGGGCTGTACATCATTAGGTCCCAAGCCTATATTTCCAGGCTTATCGGCTGCCCAATACCAGATTTTACTGTTACCAGATCCACCCGTTAGGAAATCCTTGGCTTCCTGATCTTCAAAAGAACTAAATACATCGATATTCATTGAACTTGTTGTTGTTATGCCACCAATACCAGAGGCCATGACTGTAACCGAATAGGTATTTAGCCCTGTTAAACTGAATTGGTGGGTTACATTTCCTGAAGGTGCAACTACTACATCTGTACCATCACCAAAATCATATCTGAATGTTATTACATTGTCGGCTGTTGATGTAAACTTTACTAACCCTGTACCATCTCCATTGGGGTTATTGGCATCAGCTCCAACAATTTCATACGACATTGTAATATTACCTGGCGCTATAATATCTCCTATTTCGCCATCATCATCTTGACAAGCAGTCAGCAAGAACAAGCTTAAAAAAGGCATTAAAATATATTTTATGTTTTTCATGATTTATATGTTTTAATTATGAAAGTAAATGTTATCAACATAAACTGTTGCACTGCCTCCAGAAGTATCCCAAATTAATTGGGTAATATTTGAAAAATCTAAGTTATAATCAGATAATGGAATGGTAACACTAACCCATGTGCCTATAAGGATTTCAGATAGGAAAACAATGTCTTCTTGTACTGGATCCAATGCCGTATTCACTATTTTAAATCCAAGAGTAGTAGCATCTGGTGTGTAGTAATCGAAATGTAAATATTTAACTCCAGTTAAGTCGGTTGGGTTACCATAATCTGTTACAATACCAGAATAGTTTAAAGCTTGGTATAACCAAATATTATCACCATCTACACTAAAGTCTGTTAGGGTAGTTGTTTGTCCCCAGTTTGGATTTACTTCATTAAGTGTAACACCTGTATAGGCATCACTATAAATTGAAATAACATCATTTTGAGCTATTGTTGGAACTGGTGCTATAACCTCTGGCTGTACAGAGTTCTCAGAATAAAAGTACAGGTTGTCTATATATACTTTAGCACTGCCTCCTTCGGTATCAAAAAGTAGCTGGGTAACTTGGGATGCATCTATATTGAACTTACTCATTGGTATGGTAACGCTTACCCAAGTACCCCTAATTATTTTATCTATAAATACTATATCTTCTTGGCTCACTACTGTATTAACTATTTTCAAACCTAGTTTCTCAGCATCTGGTGTAAAATAATCGAAGTGAACGTAGTCCATAGCAGATAGGTTTGTTGGGTTACCATAATCAGTTACAATTCCTGTGTAATTTAATGCCTCGTATAGCCAAATGTTATTACCATTTAAATTTACGGTAGTTAAAGTTGTTGTTTGTCCCCAATTTGGGTTCAATTCGCTTAAACCAACATTGGTATAGCTATCGCTAAAAATTGATACTACGTTAGCTTCATTCTGCGTAGGGGAAGGCGCATTATATTCTGGTACCTTTGCAACTGTAGATGGTTTATAGAAATAGATATTATCAATAAACACTGTACCGGCTGCCCAAGGGTCTCCTACAAACTTCATCTGGAAAATTTCTGTAACTGTTAATCCTTGGTCTGTATAATCTGTTATTGGAATATCTATGCTTGTCCATTCACCAGCCGTTAAATCGCTCCACACAGGCTTTTCCGTAACATCGCCAGAGGCATTATTAATTAATGATGTTTCTATCTTCAATCCTTCATCGGCTGTCCAAACATCTAAATGCAAATATTTCATTCCAGAAACATCTATGGTAGTTCCGTCAGCTAAGGCTATGCCTTGATAGCTTAAGTTAATGTATTGTAACATCGTATCGCCATTTAAATCAAACTCTGCCCAAGAGCTACCTTGTCCGCCCTGTCCCCAATCTGGAAAGAAATTAGTATCGGGTACGTTGGTATATTTGTCGCTATATAGTGAAATAACGTCTGTTTCTTCTCTATTTGGAGGTGATGGCGCAGAGGCTATAGGTTGCAAAATTTCTGTAACTTCAAATTCCTCTGTATACTCTGTAGTTGCAATAGCAGCACCCATAACCACTACTCTAATAGTATAGATGCCTGGTTCTTGGTAAATATATGAAATAGGCTCTCCTATATTGGCACTAACAGGATCATCTATTCCTGGTTCTCCAAAATAAACATCGTAAGACACAGCAAAATCTGCATTAGCCGTGACATTAACCTGCTTAGAAACAGCAACATCGTTTGATATGGAAACGTCAACATTCTCTGGGGCTTTAAAGGAGACTTCGAGGTTTTGATTAACTTCTGTTTTTAACCCAGTAATACCTACAGCTTCTATAGTTACTACATACGATCCTTCTTTATAGGTATGGGTTACGCCTTCTCCTTGTATTACATTTACGGGTTCTATTGTATCATCACCTAATGTAATATTGTAGTTTGATGCTCCTACGGCATTGGGTGTAATAGTTACAACTCCTGTATTGTCTTGAGTTACTTTAAAGAGTGCAGACACTTCCGAAGGTGCTACTACTTCATCCAAAAAACTCAAATCGTTATCATCAGTACAGCCGAAAATTAACAATAAAGCCATGCTGAAGGTATATAAATATTTTAATGCTTTCATCTGTTTAATTTTTTGTTTTTTTAGTATCCTGGGTTTTGTGCCCATCGCCCTCCAGATAAATTAATTTCTTCAATTGGAATGGGAAACAGCTCATGCTTGCCTGCCACGAATCCATCAATTTCTTGTGCTGCTCTTCCAGTTCTCACCAAATCAAAAAATCGATGTCCTTCACCTACTAATTCAACACGGCGTTCTTTATAAATATCATTGGTTAAGTTTGTTCCTGTCGTATTAACATCTGATAATAAGGCCCTGTTACGAACTTGATTAAGGTAATCTTGTGCTCTGGTATCGCTTATACCTCCTCTGTTTAAAGCTTCAGCGGCCATTAACAATACATCTGCAAATCGAATAGATCTGTAATTGTCTGGATTCGTTAATGCTGCATCACCTATATCCAAATCGCCTTTTCGGGCAATATATTTTCTGTTAAAATATCCTGTTTGTTCGTATCCTGCTGTTTCATCGTAAGACGATCCTGGATTGTCTATAATGTATTGTTCTATGTCTAAAATAGAAGTTTCGTAACGCAAGTCTCCTGGCTCGAAAGCATCGACCACTTCTTGTGTAGGCACATTAAAACTATATCCTGCATCGAACTTTCCTGTAGCATCAACAAAACCTCTTGGTCCATTAAAATAAGTTGTATAATTCCCTTCTAAGCACTGAAAACAATCAAAACTTCCGCCATCAACGTCGGAGTATTGTATTTCGAAAACAGATTCTATATTGTTCTCCCAATCCCGTTCGAACATGTTAGGGTACTCTTCGGAAGTTAACAAACGATGTGGTCCGTTATTTATTAAATCTTCCAATACGGTTGCCGCTTCATCAAATTTATCTTGGTATAGATAGGCCTTACCTAAAAGGGCTTGAGCAGCACCTTTAGTAACTCTTCCCGTTTCGTTTTGTACATACGGTAAATTAGCTGCTGCAAAAATTAAATCATCTTCAATTAATGCGTAAACGTCTGCTTTTGGAGTTCTGTCTATGGTAAATTGATCTCCAAAACGGATACGCTTATCTATTAACATTGGCACATCACCCCACCATTTAACTAATATAAAATTGTAATAGGCTCTTAAAAACCGCGTTTGGGCTATAACACTGGTTTTATTTGGGAAATCAATTTTATCTTGAAATTCCATAATATAGTTACAGCGGTTAACCGCTTCATACATCCACTGCCACATGGTTCTTAATCCGCCATCACTTTGTCCAACAGGTGAGTGGATCATGTCGTCTATTTGTTGGATGTACGGTGAATCTGTTGCACTCTCTCCACCACATAGTGTATTATCTGAAGCTATTTCAGCATATTGGTAAAATTTTGATGTGGTCTGTAGATAGTCGTATGCTGCTACCAGTGCCAATTGATAATCATTTTCTGAGTTGAAATAATCCTCTGAGTTCTCATCTTCTGAAGCAACTTCAACAAATGAATCACTACATGAAAACACCAGCAAAGAAGCTAATAATACATATATATGTTTTAGATTTTTCATATCTCTTTTTTTAAAATTTTACATTAATACCTAACAAAAATGTACGAGCACTAGGATAAATCCCTTGATCTATCCCGCCTCCTAAGGGAGCACCAGTTCCAGCCGTGGGATCATAGCCATTGTATTCTGTAAGTGTAAACAAGTTGCTTGCCGACACATAAATTCTAAATTTGTCAAACGAAGATTCTTCGGAACTGTTGTTAGAAAAAGTATATCCCAATTGTATGTTTTGTAAGCGTACAAAAGAACCATCCTCTACATAATAATCTGAAAACAATGTATTTGGACTTGTACCAATAGTTTGTCTTGGAGCAGCATTGGTAGAACCTGTTCCTGTCCAACGGTCTAAATACCAAATGGGTTTATTTACCAACTGCTGATTTCGCTCATAATTACGAACTATTTCGTTGCCAAGAGAGGCAAAAGCATACGCTGAAAAATCAAACTTTTTATAGTCGAAAGATATGTTAAGTCCCATGGTTGCATCTGGAATTGGGTTTCCAAGGTCAACACGATCCTCTAAATCGATAACCCCATCATTATTTTGATCCACAAACTTAAAATCGCCCGGTTGTGTTGCAATATTGGTTACGGCCGCATTATCAACTTCTTCTTGTGTTTGAAAAACACCGTCTGTTTTATAACCAACAAAGTAACCTAAAGGGAAACCAGCTTCCATTCTAGCAATAACTGGTTGTGAAATTCCAAAATTACCAGCTTCAAGAAACTCTCCTTCACCACTTACTGAAATTACTTCATTCTTTATTCCAGTAACGTTATAGTTAATACTGAATTTAAAATCTTCGCCAATAGTGTCTGAATAACCAATAGCAAATTCGACACCTGTATTTTCAACAATTCCTGCATTTACAAATGGGGCTGCTCCAGTTCCCAACAATCCTGAAACTTCAGGAGACACCAATAAATCTTCTGTTCTTCTTGTAAAATAATCTGCAGTAATATCTACTTTATTATTAAATATGCGCATATCAACGCCAACATCTAAGGTCTTTTGTTTTTCCCATTTAATTTCTGGGTTCGCTATACCTCCTGAAGCTTTACCGAAAATTTCATGTTCAGCATCATTTCCTCCAAAAAAGTAAGTGCCTTCTCCATTTAAAAGGGATACAAACCTGTAGTCACCAATTCTATCATTTCCCAAAATCCCATAAGAAGCTCTTAACTTTAAAAAATCAAAAAACTTGCTATTGCTCATAAAATCTTCATCTGATACTACCCATCCCAAGGAACCTGACGGGAAATAACCAAATTTATTGCCTGGTCCAAACTTAGTGGAACCGTCTCTGCGAATTACTGCAGACAATAAATACTTTCCTTTATAATCGTATTGTACTCTTGCAAAATAGGATAACAACCTACTATCAAATGTTGGATTGCTTCCCCGTTCTTTATAGATGTCTTCTTGATCGGAAGCTAAGTCTACCTTTGCATTAGCAGGGTCGTTATTAATAATATTCTTTCCTGTTCTTCCAGAGAATACTCCAGTTGTTTTAAAAACAGAGGTTCCTAAAAGAACGTTTAATTTATGGTTATCATTAAAGGTATTTTCATATTTAATAAACCCATCAAAGGTATAATCCCTAAAAATATCGAAGCCTTCAAAAACTTCACTTGTAAGCGTATTAAACACTTTTCCAACACCGTAAAAATCGATAGGGTCGAAGGAGTAGGCATCAACTTCAGAATAATTAAATTGAATATTTGCTTCTGCTGTAAAGTGATCTAGAAAGTTATAGGACAAACCGGCAAACCCATTAAGTTTCATAACTCTATTTCGGTTATAGGTATTAGTCATTTGGGCTAAAGGATTTACCACTTCACCACCTAATCCATCAGCTAATGAAAACGCTCCATTTTCATCCCTAACGGGAATATTTGGTGCCATGTTTACGGCATTGAATAAAACAGAACCCAAAGTGCTTTCTGGCAAGTTGTTCTTTTTAGTTCTTGTTAAAGTAAGACCAGACTTAAACTTAAAATTTTCTAAAAAGTCTAAATTATAGGTCAACGTATTGGTAAAACGCGTAAAATTTGATTTTGTTCCACCAACAATTCCATCTTGTTTTAAAAACGAAGAGCTATAAGAATATGATGATTTTTTACCACCAGCTCTAAATGCGATGTTATGATTAAAAATTGGTGCATTTTGGAAAACTTCATCCTGCCAATCTGTTCCAACTCCTAAAGCTGACAAATCTGAAAAAGGAGGTGTACTGCCCGCAGCAGCATAACCTTCATTAACGATTACAGCATATTCAGTCGCGTTTAAAACTGGAAGTTTTCGAGTCGTTTGTTGGAATCCAGCATAAGCATTATATTCAACGGTTAATGGCATTTCCTTACGACCGCTTTTAGTCGTAATTAAAATAACACCGTTTGCTGCACGAACACCGTAAATACCTGCTGTGGCATCTTTAAGTATATTCATACTCTCTATGTCATTAGGATTAATAACACTTAAATCTTCAACAACATTGCCATCAACAAGTATTAATGGACGGCTATCTCCATTTGTCGAAACACCACGTATACTTATAGTTGATGCACCTCCCGGTGACCCTGAATTGGTAGTTATGTTAACACCTGCTACTTGTCCTTGTAAGGCTTGCTCGATTCGGGTAGGTTTAAGTTTTTCTATCGTCTCTGCACCAACTACCGATACGGCTCCGGTAATTTCCTTTTTGGTTTGGGTTCCATAACCAATAACAACAACCTCATCTAATTTTGCAAGATCTTCTTGAAGTGTAATGGTTAATTTTGAGCTATTGGTTACAATCTCTTCATATGTTATATAACCTACATAGCTAAATATTAAAGTAGAACCAACCTGAATGTCCGATAGAGTAAAGTTTCCGTCAAAGTCACTAACTGTACCTTTGTTGGTATCTTTAAGAAGGATATTGACTCCAGGAATTGCTATTCCGCTTTCATCTATAACCATACCATTTATATCTATATTCTGCGCGCTGGCATAGCTTATAAATAATAGGGTTAAAATTTTAAAGAGCGTATGTCTCATAAGTTTAGATTTTTAGTTTATGTAAACCTAAATATTTTTGTTGTTGTATTTTAATTTTGTACCTCAACAAAAAATATACACTCTAATAAAATAATTGTTTTTATAATAAAATGCTAATAAATAAGCAGTATTATTGGGTATTTATTATTTTTTAAATAAATAAATGGAGAAACCAAAAAACACCAATGTTGTGGTGTTGTATAGGTAAAAATGGCTTTTGTAGTGTGTTTATATTTCCAAAATATAATCTGTTAAGCTCGATTCATGGGGTAAATCCATCTTTTTTCGTAATCTATAGCGTTTTACTTCCACACTTCTTGCCGATATATTGAGTAGTGGAGCTATTTCTTTTGAAGATAAATTTAGCCTAAGGTAAGCACAAAGTCTAAGGTCATTTGAAGTAAGGTTAGGGTGTAGTGTTTTAACCTTTTTTAAAAAATCTTTATCAGCATTGTTGAAAGCTTCTTCAAAAACATTCCAATCATCTGTATTGTTAAGATTTCTATCAATAATTTTTATAACGTGCTTTAAGTTCTTATTGTTTTTTGTAACATCACCCAACTCTTTTTTAATACTATTGAGAAATTCGTTCTTTTTAATCAAACTCATAGTTGATATGGCCAACTCCCTATTTTTATTCTCAATATCCTGCTTTAAATTTTCATTATTTAAACGCATGAGCTGTTCTTTATTTTCAAGTTCTTTTAATTCAAGTTCCCTTCTATTCTTTTGTAGTAGTTTTTCTCTTTGTTTTCTATAATACCGTTTGTATATGTTATGCATTAGCAAGGAAAATAATATAAAGAATGTGATATAAAAAGCAATCATTGTTTTAGTAAGATACCAAGGTGCTTCAATACTAAAACTATAAAACTCTGTATTTGTTGAAATTTCATTTCCTAATCGGGCTCTTACATAAAAGGTATAATCGCCATATGGTAGATTTTCAAATAGTTCTGAAGATTTAGCTGACCATTGACTCCATTCATTATATATTCCGTCTAGTTTATACTGATACTCGGTTATTAGATACTTACTGTATTCCGGCACACTAAAACTGAATTCAATATTGTTTTCTTTATTTTTAAACTGTCCATTTTTGGTTTTATCAATAAAGTTATACCTATACGTGTTTTTATAAGTGCTATTAGAAATTTGATTGATATTTACCTCGAAAGGTTTATTGTACAGTTTATTTAAATCAATTATTACATAACCCAATGAAGTGCCATATAGGTATTTATTATCTCCTATATGTGTAATGTTTTCATATCCTGACACATCATTTCTTACATAACTTGGAAATGATATTCTTTTTATTTTAGGTACATTACTTAATTTTCTGGGAGACAGATAACTTAATCCATACAACGAAAAACTCCATAATCGGTTATTATCAACATCGTTTACCAACTTTCCCGAAGTATATTCTTCTTCTTTAAATAAGGTGCTTAAAATGGAATCCTTTACAAAGGTTTGATTATCTGAATCAAATTTAAAAACACCTTTTTGGTGTGCATATAAAATATCGCCCTGGTACTTTGTTAAACTAGTTTTTAATCCTTTGTCTACTGAGCTTTCTTTAACAACATGAGTTGCTTTGGTTAGTGCCTCATTTAATTTAATTTTAAAAACACCTTTATATTCATGACTTACAAATACTTCTGTTTTATTAAGCATTTCAAAGTATCTACTAGACACATCAAAACCTTCTATCTTATTTCTTAATTGCCAAAATCCATTTTTATTCTCTAAAACATACAGTCCGCTATAATTTCCTTGCAGCAATAAATTTTCATCATTATCTATGGTTCTAATATTCCAGGTTCCTAAAACGTCTATAGCAAGTTTTGCTTTACCTTCATTAATAACAAACGTACCGGAGTTATGTCCACAAAACAAGGTGTCTTTTAATACCGTTAAACACCATACAGCTCCTTGGGTGCCTTCTATAAATTTAAATGTATTATTATCTATCCCTGTTTTTTTATAAAAAAGCCCTTGATTGGTTCCTATGTACAAATAACCATTGAATACAACCGAAGCATTCACAGCACCTATATCACCAACCTCGTCATTGTAAATACCAAATGGTGATTTTATATTTATACAGTCTATTCCATTTTCTAATCCCAACCATATATTATTTTCTATGTCTTCAAAAACTGATAATACTGTATTATTACTTAAACCACTGGTTTGATTAATTTGATAATTGATATCGCCTTTAGGTGTTAAATGTATAATACCATTAGAAATAGTTCCCAACAAGAAACTTTTATCTTTTAATTGTTTGCTATTATATATCCTATGCTTAGAAATCGTTTCGTTAGCAGGAATATTCCATTTGGTAAGCTCTTGGTTATTAAAAATATAAAAACCTTTATCTTCCGTTTGGAACAGAATATTTCCATTGTGATTAAAAATATTAACCAGTAAATTTTCTCTTAAAATAATATTATTTGATACGAGTTTAGATGCTCCATTTTTTATTTCATAAACGCCATCTTTTACTTTTTGAAAATAAATACTTTCATTTATTTTAAACATTTTATAAATGGTAGTATCCGAATTGATTGTAGAATAACTGTTATCTCTTTTGTTGTATATATAAATTCTTTTTAAAGACTGGAATAAAACCCAATCATCAAGCGTTATAATATTCCAAAATTCCTCATCTTCCAGAAAATTTATCTTTAGTTCTCTAGATAAGGAATGGTATGTTAATATTCCAAGTTCATTTCTATTCCAATACCCAAACTCTTTATAACTTCCGGTGTAGATTGTTTCTTCAAAAGCATTTACGGATCTAATAATGGTATGATTGGGTGAAGGGTACAATGTCCATTTAGCACCGTTATATTCCAATAACCCTTGATTATTTGCAACATAAATATATTTATTGGTAGTTTGTGAAATTGACCAGTTTTGATTTTCGGCACCATAATCGTTAGGTGTGTAACTATTAATTGGCGGATGCTCTTGTGCAATAGCAAGTAAACAAACAAAATACAACAAAAAAACAAGTATCCCCTTGATCAATTTCATAACTAAAACATAGTTTGTATAGTTACTAATTTAATAAAAATAAAGGATTAAAGTATTTGTGTATAGTATATGTATTGATAACAAAAAAGTCCAATGCTAGTAATACATTGGACTTTTTATCATGATATTATAAATATTTAATTCTCCATTCTTTTTACACGCCCACCCAAAACTTTGCTTTCACTAACAGTTTTTGGATTACCGTAAATGTATACATCGCCTCCTGCTCTTATTTTTATGTCTACCTCATCTGATGCATTAACATAAGCTTCGCCTGCAGCATTGATAGATACATTCGTTTTTTCTGTTTTAAATGTTTCCCCATTGAAAATACCACCTGTTAATAATGAAATTTTTTGTGACTTAGATTTGCCTGCTACTGTTATAATTCCACCTGTAACAGCTTTTGCTGTGGTGTAATCGGTATCTAGTTTTACTTCAATGTTAGCACCTTCTTGCGCCCTTAAATCTATTTCAAATTGTTTGATTGGATCGTTAACGTATATTTTAGCACCTTCGTTGGCATCAATAATATCTACACCACTATAGTACAAGGTAACCTTAGTTTTATTACCGTCAAAAATTTGTTTTAAGCTCATTTTTATTTTAAGCGTACCGTTTTTATTGTTAACTAAAACGTGCTCGCTATTTTCTCCTGAAATAAGTACTTTATCTTCTTTTGATTTAATCATTTTTACTTCGATTAAATCGTATACCTTAAGTTCGTTAAATTCACCTATTGTTTTTTCTATGGGTTGTTGAGCCAGCATAGCTGCTGACATCAATATTGTAAAAATTGTAAATACGCGTGTCATTTCTTTTTTGCTTTTTGTTTATTATAGTAACGGTAACTAACAATTATTATTCCTTTTTTACTCAATAATCAAAAATTTAAATGTTTAGAGACTTGTCTCGCTATCTAAATGCTTTTTATAAAAAATGCCTCTTGGCTTTTATCGTAGTTAAATTGGATACTTTTAAATATAAATGCATCTACACATTTAATCTACTAAAATAAAATCCAAATGCTTCTTTACCAGATCTGTATTTTTAACCTTTACGGTCACTTCGTCACCTAATTGATACATGTTTTTTGTATGCCTGCCTATTAAGGCATACAAACTCTGGTCGAATGCATAGTGATCGTCCTTAATATCCCGTATACTCACCATGCCTTCACATTTATTGGCAATAATCTCTACATAGATTCCCCAATCGGTGACTCCAGAAATAACTCCCAAAAAGTGTTCGTCCTTATGATCTTCCATAAAGCGTATTTGCATGTATTTTATGGAATCACGCTCGGCTTTGGTGGCCAGGTTTTCCATATCACTGGAATGTTGACATTTATCTTCATAGGCTTCCGTATTTGCCGATTTACCACTATCGAGATAATGCTGTAATAAGCGGTGTACCATAACATCGGGATAACGTCTAATAGGTGATGTAAAGTGCGTGTAGTAATCGAAAGCCAATCCGTAATGCCCAATATTATGCGTTGTATACTCTGCCTTGCTCATACTACGAATAGCCAAGGTATCTACTAAGTTTTGTTCTTTGGTACCAACAACATCCTTTAATAAGTTATTAAGCGATGATGAAATGGATTTTCTATCCTTAAAATTTAATTTGTAACCAAACTTAGAGACTATCCCTTGTAAACTAGCCAATTTACTATCATCTGGCTCGTCATGAACGCGGTAAACAAAGGTTTTCTTAGGGCTTTGTTTACCTATAAATTCTGCTACTTTTCTATTAGCCAGTAGCATAAATTCTTCTATCAATTTATTGGCATCTTTACTGGTTTTAAAAAACACGCCAACAGGATTATTTTCCTTATCCAGATTAAATTTAACCTCCACTTTATCGAAGGAAATTGCACCATCTTTCATGCGTTTATGCCGCATCACTTTTGCAAGTCCATCTAAGACTAATATGGCTTCGGCTATTTCAGTTTTGGTCTTATATGCTTGTTCTGTTAATGAAACTTCTTTTGGAACTTCAGTATTTATTTGATCTCTTGACTGTGATCGAGATGAGAATTCGTAATCTGTATTATTTTCAATAATAGCCTGCGCTTCTTCATAAGCAAAGCGCGCATCACTGTAGGTTACCGTTCTTCCAAACCATTGGTCTTTAACTTCTGCTTTCTCATTTATATGGAATACTGCAGAAAAAGTTAATTTTTCTTCGTTAGGTCGTAAAGAACAGGCATTATTGGATAAAACTTCTGGTAACATAGGTACGACTCGATCTACTAAGTATACCGAAGTGGCCCGTTCGTAAGCTTCATCATCCAAAACGGTTCCCTCTTTAACATAATGTGAAACGTCGGCAATATGTATTCCTACCTCATATAAGCCATTTTCAAGTACTTTAAACGATAAGGCATCATCGAAGTCTTTTGCGTCCTTAGGATCGATGGTAAAGGTCAAATCCTGTCGCATATCCCGTCGTTTCGCTATTTCATCTTTTGTAATGGACGTGTCCAGATTATCAGCAAAGGTTTCAACTTCGTATGGAAACTCGTAGGGTAGACCGTATTCTGCTAAAATAGCATGAATCTCTGTATGATGTTCTCCCGGCTTACCTAAAACCTTGATTACCTTTCCATAAGGTGAATCGGCGTTATCGGGCCAATCTTCCAGTTTTACCAATACTTTATCTCCATCTTCAGCTTTAAATGTTTTATTAATAGGAATAAAGATGTCTTTATACATTTTATTGTTGTCGGGAACGACAAAAGCATAATTGCTATGAACTTGAATAACCCCAACATATTCGCTTTTTGCACGTTTAATAACTTGGGTTATTTCACCTTCTATCCTACCACGCTTTCGGCGTTTATACACATAAAACTCAACTTCATCGCCATTTAAGGACTTGTTCATATTATTGGATGCTATAAAGACATCCTCATCAAAATCCTCACATATAACATAGCCAGAACCTTTCATTCCTATATCGACGATACCTGTATGATATTGGGTATTGACTATAGCTCTGAACTTGCCTCTTTCGACTTGTTCTATTTCCTGGTTGGTCGCTAACTGCGCTAATTTTTTAATAATCTGATTTCTGCTACTGGCATCATTAACACCTAATTTAGCAGCAATTTGTTTATAGTTAAAAGCTTGGTTTCTATCTTTTTTTAAAATACTCAAAATAGTATTTGAGAGGTTGGAAATCCCTTTTTTCGATTTCCTCTTTTTCTTTCTTGTCATTTAATTTTTGTAATCATTTTTATTTCCTAAGATACAGGAAATTATGTTATTAAATAGCGCTAAATAGGGAGAAGGGTTCGCTATTTATTTTTACAAAGCTACAATTTTAATATTAACTTATCTTTTCTATAAGTTAAATAATAGCTAATGCCTATTAACATATTATAAAATTCAAGTTTCAAATATCAAAATGGTTTTAAACATATTATTCTAGTTATCCACATTATATATATTATTAATTGTCTTTTTAAAAATTTAAAAAAAATAAATAATGATTATTATAGGCTGTTAATAACGGGTATAACTTTTTGAATATTTATTTTGATATTAATTTTTTTACGTTCTATTAATAATTAATTAACAATCAAAAATGTTTTAATCGATTCATTTTTAATGAATTTTAATTTTCTATAAACAGTTGTTAATAACTAAAATTTTCAGGTTCATACTAATAACTATTTCTAAATTTCATGTTTATATCTGTTATTTTGAAGTGTAAAAAAAGTATTAAAAAAAGTGTTCAAATTTTTGGAAGTATAGCCGAAAGATTTGATTAGAAAAATAATTGAAATATCATAGATTTACTTTTATAAAGTAATTAACAGTTATTAACAAGTAATCAATATACTAATCTACATTACTTATTATTGATTTTAGTTAGTACCTTTGTAAAGTCTAAAAATAACATACGAACAGATGAAAATTTCAATAGGTAACGACCATGCTGGAACGGATTATAAATTAGCAATTGTAAAACATTTAGAAGCTAAAGGTTATACTGTTAATAACTATGGTACCGATAGTAACGATAGTGTGGATTATGCCGATTTTGTACATCCGGTGGCTGATGATGTTGAAAAAAATAAAGCAGATTATGGTATTTTAATTTGCGGTAGTGCCAACGGTGTGGCAATGACTGCCAATAAGCACCAAAAGGTACGTGCTGGTTTGTGTTGGAACAAAGAAATAGTAGCTCTTACACGTAGCCATAATAATGCAAACGTGTTGTGTATTCCAGCGCGTTTTACGGCTATTCAGCAAGCTATTGAAATGGTAGATACCTTTTTAAATACGGAGTTTGAAGGTGGTCGCCACCAAAAAAGGATAGAAAAAATACCGTTATCTTGTTAAATGGCACACAGTCACCATTCCCATAGTCATACCCATCATCGCGACATGAAGGATAAGAATCTTATGATTTCTATCCTTTTAAATGTAATGATTACGGTGGCTCAGGTTATTGGTGGTTTAATATCAGGTAGTTTATCATTACTTAGTGATGCCCTTCATAACTTTAGTGATGTCCTTTCATTGATAGTAAGTTATGTAGCTTCTAAACTTTCTAAACAAAAAGCGTCGGTTAACAGAACTTTTGGATATAAGCGTGCCGAAATTTTAGCAGCTTTTGTAAATGCTTCTACTTTAATAATTGTAGCTATTATTTTAATAAAAGAAGCTATTGAACGCTTTAAGCACCCACAGGTAATCGATTCCAATTTAGTTATTTGGTTAGCCATTATAGCAATTGTTTTTAATGGTTTTAGTGTTTTGCTGTTAAAGAAGGACTCTAAAAACAACATTAATATAAAATCGGCATATCTTCACTTGTTAACAGATATGTTGGCTAGTATCGCTGTGCTAATTGGTGGTTTATTAATGAAGTTTTACCAAATATTTTGGGTAGATAGTGTCCTTACTTTTTTAATTGCCCTATACTTAATTTGGGTAGGCTACGATCTCTTAAAAACATCTACTAAAGTATTAATGTTGTTTACACCAGAACATATTAATATAAAGGATGTTGTTAGGGTTGTTAATAATTTACCTAAAGTAAAAAAATTGCATCATGTGCATATTTGGAGTTTAAGTGATGAAGAGCTGCATTTAGAAGCGCATTTGGATTTATATAACGATTTATCTATTACAGATTTTAACAAATTGCTGGAAGATATAGAATCTGTTTTAAGTGAACAGTTTAATATTAACCATGTAACGATTCAACCAGAGTACGATAAAAACGATCCAAAAGAAATTATTGTTCAAGACTAATGTTAACAATAAAAATTAAAACGTTTTCTGAATTAAACATTCATGAATTATACGATATGTTACAATTACGAAGTGAAGTATTTGTAGTTGAACAAAACTGTGTGTATCAAGATTTGGATGGAAAAGATGAAAGGGCCTTACATGTTTTGGGCTTAAAGCATGATAGACTTGTTGCTTATACTCGTATTTTTGGACCAGGCTATTATTTTAAAGAGGCTAGTATTGGTAGGGTAGTGGTAGCTAAAAATGAACGCGATCACCAATATGGTTACGATATAATGAAGGCTTCTATTGAAGCTGTTCATAACTATTTTAAAACGACCACTATTAAAATTTCGGCACAAGTTTATTTAAAAAAATTCTATACTAATTTAGGTTTTAAGAGTATAGGCGAGGCGTATTTAGAAGATGGTATTCCACACATAGTAATGTTAAAAGATTGATTATTCTATTAATGTTCGTTTAATCTACATACGTAATCACAATTTCAACACGCCTGTCGTATTTGGGATCACCTCCCAAAGGAAATTTTCGACGCATACCCAAATAGCGCATACGTTTTTTACTAACGCCTTTTTTAGCAAGATAATCGTATACATATTTGGCTCTGGCTTCAGAAAGGTTTCGTTTTTTTGTTTTTCTATCGACTGCATCCCTGCTAAATTGTGTACAGCATACATGGCCTTGAATGGTAAAGTAAATATCTTTGCGTTCTACCAACGATTTTGCAATGTCTTCCAATATTTTTTTAGATTCTGGAGTAACGGTACTATAGCCAGTTTTAAATAAAATATTTTCGAAACGAATTTTATCACCTACTTTAAGTTCGCCTTTTATGATTTCGGCAGTTGCTTTCTTTTTTTCTTCAACAGGTTTTTCTTTTTTTTCTACCTTCTTTTCTATAATAGGTGGTTTGGGATTAACAATAATCTCTACTTTCCTGTTTAAGCCCCTTATTTTCGAGATGTTTTTTTCGTTTACAATTTTTAATAGTATTTCACCTTTACCGTCTACGTTAGTAATTACCGTTTCGCTTATTTCGTGATTAGAAAAAATAGCTTTAATAGCTTCGGCACGTTGCTTGGAAAGTTTTAGGTTATAGCTAGCGGCACCAACATCGTCGCAAAAGCCAAAAATAGCTACAGATTCAATATCGACATCGGTTAAACTCGAAATAAATAAAAGTAAGCGATTTTCTTCGGTAGGAATAAGGTCATATTTATCGGTCTCAAAATAAACATCGTGTGTTATATTATTTTGAGCAAGAACCATACTACCGTAAAGTAATACTAATATAAAAGTAAAAAGTTTATTCATATTAATATAGCCAAGGAATAAATTTACAAAATCTTATCTTAAATATTTAGCGTAAGTAATAGGACTTTTTAAAATATCGGCAGCTACTTTCATTCCTTTATCGTGTGTTTTATAATACTCGTACAAACCTTCTCTATATACATATTGTTTTACAATTTCTTCAGTTAATAATTCTAGTAAATGATCTTTATTTTCGTCGAGTACCTGCGTTTTAGATTTTTCTAAATTGGTTATTAAAGTAGTATAATCTGTTTGGATATTATCGTTCAATTCCTCTTTTTTAGCTATTTCCATTACATTTAGAAGTGCTTTCTCTGTTTCTGTTTCAAAAGAAAAATGATGAGATTTTAAAAACATCTTAAAATCTTTAAAATCGGCATCGGTCAGTTTAAAATTATTAATGTCTTTTATATTATCATGTTTGTAATGGTAATTGGTAGCGTAGTTAAATATTAAATCATCGTTAACAATCGCTTTTATAATAGCCGAATTTTTTTGTGTATTTATAATTTCGTCTGGTAAAATACCTCCACCATCAAAAACGCTACGCCCATTTTTGGTTTTAAATGTATTATAGTTTTCTTGTTTTACACGAACTGCTTGACCTTTTTCATCTCTATGCCAATAATCTAAAGCTTGAATACAACGACCGGAAGGTGTATAGTATCTAGAAATAGTAATTTTTAATTGCGTCCCGTAAGTTAGTTGTTTAGGGCGTTGTACCAAACCTTTTCCAAAGCTTCTTGATCCTACTATAACAGCACGATCCAAATCTTGTAAGGAACCCGATACAATTTCACTGGCCGAGGCACTACCACCATCAATTAAAACTACCAAGGGAATTTCGGTATCTATGGGGTCATTTTTAGTGTAATAGGTTCTGTTGTATTTTTTTACTTTGGATTTGGTAGTAACTATTAATTGACCTTTAGGTACAAACAGGTTTACAATACGAATGGCTTCGTTTAATAAACCACCAGGGTTACCTCTTAAATCTAGAATGATTCGCTTTGCACCCTGCGCTTTAAGATCTCTCAGGGCGTAGTTTGTTTCAGCATAAGCTTTATTATTAAATCGACTTAAAACAATATAACCTGTTTTTTCGTCTATCAATGAAAAATGGGGTACGGCCTTTATTTCAACTTCTGCTCTTTCTATATTGGCAGTTTGTGTTTTACCTTGTCGTTTGTAAGTTACTTCTACTGTGCTCCCGGGAGCTCCTTTTAGTAAGTCACCGGCATTTTCCTTATGGTTCTCAACAAGAATATTACCTATTTTAATGATTGCGTCTCCAGCTTTAAGTCCAGCTTTGTCGGCAGGGTAGTCTTTGTAAGGTTCAATAATAACCAGTTTGTCTTTTAAGGTTTTTATTTTGGCCCCTATTCCTGTATAATCGCCTGTATTATTAATTCTGGCAGCTTCTACATCCTGTTCGTTCATAAAATTTGTATATGGATCCAGGTTTTCCAGCATACTTTTAATAGCTGTATCCATTAAATCTCCAGGATTGGTGTCATCAACATAATTCATGTTGAGTTCTTTAAAAAGGGTTGTAAATATTTCTATTTGCTTAGCTATTTCAAAAAAATCATTTTTAAAAGCTGTTCCTGTAAAGAAGAGGGTAAAAGCCAATACAGGTACTAAGATTTTCTTTTGTATTAAATGCTTCATTACTGTAGTATTTATTTTTACAATATTTTGCCCGAAAACTTTTCAAACAAACGTTTCATTTTTGTTTCAACAAGCTCAAAGCTTGGTTCGTCTTTACCAATGTACAAAATCATAAACGCATACTGTGTTGTAATGTTGTTAAAATATATAGCTTTATTCAACCTATAGGCTTCTCTTAACAAGCGTTTTACACGATTACGGTCTACAGCATTTTTAAAATTACGTTTACTTACCGATACACCGGTTTTAAATTGCGTACCATCATTAAAAGTAGTTTGGATGTAAACCAGACGTAAAGGGTACGCAGATACTGACTGACCTTCTGAAAATAATTGCTCAATAAGCTTTTTGCTTTTAAGTTTTTCTTTTTTAGGATAGGTTGCAGTCATATGTTATTTTATCTACACAAAAATAGCAATAACAATTCACACAGCACCAGACTTATACCTTCATGATAAAAATCATGTTTTAAACAATTGAAACGTAGTAATTTAATGTGTTTTAAAAGTGTAAATAAGTTAGTGTTAAAATAAAGAACATTAACTAGTTATCACGGTAGTAAACTACCTCGGTGCAAGTATACGAGGCATTTACAGGATATTATTTTGATTTCGAGGTAAGCCTTGGAGCATTTTAATATCGATTATCGAGTATAATGGAAAGGTATTAAATCATTAATAATTATGGGAGATCTAAATATTTCAAGGCTCAAGACGAAAAAAGATAGATCAAATTATATCCATCATTTGGTAAACGATATAAAAGCACTTGACTTAATGCTTGAAACAGGTATGATAGAAGAGGAACCTATTCGTATTGGAGCTGAACAAGAATTCTTTTTGGTACATGACAATTTTTTACCAGCCAATCAATCTGATACAATTTTAAAAATGATTGACGATAAACATTTTGTAACAGAAATAAGTAAATATGCACTAGAAATTAATTTGGACCCCCAGATACTTAAAGATAATTGTTTTTCGAAGCTGCATAGCCAGTTGAATAGTTTGTTGAACAAAGCAAAGGCAGCTGCAGCCAAAAAGAAGGTGAAGCTTATATTAACAGGTATTTTACCCTCCCTGTCTGTTAATGATGTAGATGAATCCAGTATGACCAATGCTACTCGGTATGAGGTTTTAAATGAGGTTTTAAGACGTTCCAGAAAGCAAAGCTTTGATATTCATATAAAAGGAGTGGATGAATTGAACTTGTTACACGATTCGGTTATGTTGGAGGGTTGTAATACGAGTTTTCAAATGCATCTGCAAATTCCTCCAAAGCGTTTTGTAGATATGTATAATTGGGCACAGGCCATTTCGGGTCCAGTTTTGGGTATTTGTGCCAATTCACCCATACTTTTTGGAAAAGAACTTTGGAATGAAACGCGTATAGCCCTGTTTGCTCAAAGTATGGATACTAGAGTCCATTCCTACTTGTTAAATGAAAAGCCTTCGAGAGTTAGTTTTGGAAATGCTTGGCAAACAGGTAGTATAACCGATATATTCAAAGATAATATTTCAAGATACCGAAGTTTTTTAACATCTCATTTTATTACGGATAGTGTGGATATGCTTAATCGTAATGAGGTACCAAAATTAAAAGCCCTGCAACTACATAATGGAACAGTATACCCTTGGAATCGTGTTTGTTATGGTGTTTTAGATAATAAGCCAAGTTTACGGATAGAAAATCGCTACATACCTTCTGGTCCAACAACTATCGATGAAATTGCTAACATGGTTTTTTGGGTAGGAGTTATGATGGGTAAACCAGAAGCATATCATAACATTCACGAAAAATGGGATTTTAAAGATGTTAAAACCAATTTTATTAATGCTGCGCGTTACGGTATGGCTACACAGTTTTATTGGGATGGAAAATACATATCCAGTCATCATTTAATTTTAGAAATGTTATTGCCTATGGCTTATAAAGGACTGTCAAGTGTAGGTGTTTCATCCAATGATGCCGCATTTTATTTAGAAATTATTAAAGATAGAGTACACAAGCTTACGGGATCGGAATGGATCATCAGAAATTATAGAGCTTTGTTAAATAGCCATAAACGTTATGAGGCTATGCAAATACTTACATCCAAGCTTTATGAGCAACAAGATAAAGGGCATCCTATTGCTAATTGGAATATGTTGTATAGAGCAGATGAGATACCTATTACCCATCGACGTATTGTAAAGCATATTATGAGTTCCGATATTTTTTCGGTTAATAAAAAAGACAGTATCGAGCTGGTTTTACAAATTATGAAATGGAAGAGCATTCACCATATGCCCGTTACCAATAGTGATAGAAATCTTGTTGGCTTATTGACCTGGACAGATGTTGAAACGTATTTAGATGATCCCAAGCAACAATTTAACGCGGTCGATAAGATTATGAAAACCGATATCATAACAATAGGTGAGTACACTTCTGTTGCAGCTGCTAAACAATTAATAACAAGACATGGTATTGGATGCCTTCCAGTGGTTAAGCATGAAAAGTTGGTAGGACTAATTACTAAAAACGATCTTTACTAAATGATTTCTGTACACAATAAAGCACTAGCCGAAACAATAACAGTTGAGCGTATTCTAGGAAAAGTAGAAGGAACAACCAATGGGCCTACAGTTGTATTTTTTTGTGGTATACATGGTAATGAGACCTCAGGTGTTTTTGCTTTAAATGAGATTTTTGAAAAATTGAATGCCAATTTGGTTCATGGAACAGTTTACGGTATTTTAGGTAACTTAAAAGCACTTCAAGAACATATAAGATATAAAGATCAAGACCTTAATAGGCTTTGGACCAAAGAACAAATTAAAAAGACTAAAGAGAAGTTTATTTTAAATACCGAAGAGGTCGAGCAATTGGCTTTATTAGAACTCTTAAAATCTATTATAAAGAGTCATAGTGGCCCCTTTTATTTTGTAGATTTACATAGTACTTCAAGTTATTCCCTGCCTTTTATTACTATTAACGACGCCTTGATAAATCGTCGTTTTTCCAAACAATTTCCCGTACCTATTGTGTTAGGGATTGAAGAATATTTAAATGGAGCGCTATTGAGCTATATTAACCAATTGGGGTATGTATCCCTGGGGTTTGAATCAGGACAACATGATGCAGCCGATGCAGTGAATAACAGTATAGCCTTTACTTATTTAACCTTGGTATATTCGGGTGTTTTAAATAAAGAATCATTACCAAATTTTTCGACCTATTACAAACAATTAGAAGCCCAATCACAAAATACGTTTGATTTCTTTGAAATAGTTTATTTACATTCCATACACCCAAAAGATAGTTTTAAAATGTACAATGGATTTAAAAGCTTTCAGGATATAAAAAAAGGAACCGTTTTGGCAGTAAACAATGGTGTTGTTTTAAAGTCTGATTACAATGCTAAAATTTTTATGCCATTATATCAAAATAAGGGTGTTGACGGATATTTTATCATTAAGCGCATTAGACCTGTTTTTTTAGTAATATCTGCGTTATTAAGACGATTAAAAATGGACAGTTTACTTATTTTATTACCAGGTATTTCATGGTTGGATAAAAAAGAGGGTATTTTAAAAGTAAACCTTAATATTGCCAGATTTTTTGCAAAATCTATTTTCCATGTACTAGGTTACCGAAGTAAGCAGATAACACTTAATTCCTTACAACTGAATAATCGTGAACGTGTTGCTAAAACAGCCATGTATAAAAAAAAGTGGTGGTATAAAAACAAGAGAGATTACAGCGCTAACGTTTAAGGTAAGTTAGGTGTTTTAAAAAAATGTGTCATGAAAACTGATAGTCTGCAAAAACATCCAGAACCTCATCAAATGCGGCAAAAACATCTTCGGGGCGATCACTTGTAACCATTTTGGTACGGTATTCCTTAAAGTGAGGGATACCTTTAAAATAATTGGTGTAATGCCTTCTGGTTTCGAAAACGCCTAATATTTCACCCTTCCAATCTATGGACATTTGTAGATGTCTGCGTGCTGCTTCCACCCGTTCCTCCAAAGAAATTGGAGTTAGGTGTTCACCTGTTTCAAAAAAGTGTTTTACTTGCTTAAAAAACCACGGATTCCCAATACTGGCCCGACCAATCATAGCACCATCCAAACCATAATTATCACGCATTTCCATAGCTTTTTCTGGTGTATCCACATCACCATTCCCAAATACAGGAATATGCATTCTCGGATTATTCTTAACCTCAGCTATAGGTTTCCAGTCCGCATTGCCCTTATACATCTGTGCCCGCGTACGCCCATGAATGGCAATGGCTTTACAACCTACATCCTGTAAGCGTTCGGCAACCTCAACAATACGAATGGACTCATGGTCCCATCCCAATCGGGTCTTTACCGTAACAGGAATATTGGTACGCTTTACCATTTCGGCAGTGAGTTGCTCCATAAGGCATACATCCTTTAATATACCAGCACCAGCGCCTTTACTCACAACTTTTTTTACGGGACACCCAAAATTAATGTCGATAATATCCGGTTTCGATTCGGCAACAATATCAATTGTTTGTAACATACTGTCCAAGTTTGCTCCAAATACCTGAATACCCACAGGACGCTCCTTTTCATAAATATCTAATTTCATAACGCTTTTAGCTGCGTTGCGAATGAGTCCTTCGCTCGATACGAACTCAGTATACACCACATCAGCTCCCTGCTCTTTACACAGGGCTCTAAAAGGTGGGTCACTAACATCCTCCATAGGAGCTAAAAGCAATGGGAAATCACCTAATTCTATGTTACCTATCTTAACCACAGTACGTTACATTGTTTTTTTGAAGCTGCAAAGATACGCAATTATATGACATTCCTAACGTTAATCACTATTTAAGCGAAATCAGAATCCCTTTATATAGGGAAAAATCATACTCAAAACGTCTATTAAATGCAATTATCGTATTTTTAGTTTATAAAACCATATACCTTTTGAACATTCCTTTCGAACCCGTATGCTTTGGTTATCGTATCAATATTCACCTCATTCTGGAGTATCTCGCTTTTTTTATCGCATTCAGATATTATGTACTATTACGCCGAAAAAGCAAGGACGTTATCTCCACCAATAATCGGTTATCCATTATACTTGGTGCAGCCCTAGGTGCTTTGATCGGTTCAAGATTGGTAGGTTTTTTGGAAAACCCAATCATGCACATATCCACCGAACATATTTTACAACTACTAAATACCAAAACCATTATGGGAGGTTTGTTTGGTGGCTTACTAGGAGTGGAACTGGCAAAGAAAATAATAGGCGAGACGCGATCGTCTGGCGATCTATTTGTATTTCCTATCATTTTGGGAATTTTTATAGGTCGTATAGGTTGTTTCCTTTCCGGAATCAATGAATTTACCTATGGCAAGGAAACGGCTTCCGTATTTGGGATGGATTTGGGTGATGGCATCCTTAGGCATCCAACATCACTTTACGAACTGACATTTCTTATTGGGCTATTTTTTATTCTTAAATACTTAAAAAGAACTATTGCCTTAAAAAACGGAGCCCTTTTTAAATGGTTCATGCTACTCTATTTTGGTTTTCGGTTTTTCATAGAATTTTTAAAGCCCAATACCTTTTTCGTATTCGGACTGAGCAGCATCCAACTTTTATGTGTAATTTGTTGGTTATACTACAGTCCTTTCATCATTCAAAAATTTAAAAATGCCCACTAGGAATTATACCTATTACGATTTTACCTTAAGTCTGTGCCCAGAATGTTTACAACGTGTTGACGCGAAGATTGTATTCCAAGACGGTAATGTATACATGCTGAAACATTGCAAAGAGCATGGTAATAGCAAAGTGTTAATTGCCGACGATATTGATTACTACAAAAACATAAGGAACTACAACAAGCCCTCTGAAACACCTTATACCTTTAATACCAAAACACACTATGGTTGCCCTTATGACTGTGGTTTGTGTCCAGATCACGAACAGCATAGTTGTTTGACCGTTGTGGAGATAACCGACAGGTGTAATTTAACCTGTCCGACCTGCTATGCGGGATCCTCTCCAACCTATGGCAGACATCGCACTTTTGAAGAGGTAAAAGCCATGCTGGACACCATTGTTAAAAATGAAAAAGAACCCGACGTGGTCCAAATTTCGGGAGGAGAACCCACTATTCATCCTCAGTTTTGGGAGATACTCGATTATGCCAAATCACTCCCCATTAGACATTTAATGTTAAACACTAACGGTATTAAAATTGCCAAGGACTTCGCTTTTGCCGAACGACTAAAAACCTATACACCAGATTTTGAGATTTACTTACAGTTCGATTCATTTAAAGATTCCGTATTGTACGACCTTAGAGGCGCCCATTTAAATGATATTCGAAAACAGGCCATCGAAAACCTTAATAAACTTAACCTGTCTACCACTTTGGTGGTGACACTTCAAAAGGGATTGAATGACAATGAGATTGGAAAAATAATAGACTATGCTTTACAGCAGCGATGTATACGAGGTGTTACCTTTCAGCCCACACAAATAGCAGGAAGATTAGAGCATTTTAATCCCGAAACCGATCGTATGACCCTTACCGAAGTACGACGGCAGATTTTGGAGCAAACCACTGTTTTTAATCCAGACGACTTGCTACCCGTGCCCTGTAATCCCGATGCTTTAGTTATGGGATATGCGTTGAAACTGGGAGACGAGGTATTTCCCCTAACACGTTATATTAATCCGAACGACTTGTTAGATAACAGTAAAAACACCATTGTTTACGAACAGGATGAACATATTAAAGGTAAAATGATAGAATTATTCAGCACAGGAAACTCGGTCGAGGTAGCCGAAGAACATTTAAAATCCATTATGTGTTGTTTACCCGGTATTGATGCTCCAAATCTTGGTTACGAAAATTTATTCAGGATAATAATAATGCAATTTATAGACGCTTATAACTTTGATGTCCGTGCCATTAAAAAATCCTGCGTACACATTGTGGACAAAGACAATAAGATTATCCCCTTCGAAACCATGAACCTCTTTTATAGGGATGATAAAAAACAGCGATTAAAGGAATTAAAAAATAAAATAGAAGTATTATAGAGATGGTATTTGTAACCCTAATAGCATTAATTATCACACATATACCAGCAATAATCATGTTTATTGTTGGATGGTCCATTCGTGAAAAAAGACCAAAAGCAACAAAGATATTATATATCTTAGCTACTGTTTACACTATAATAGGATTGGGTATTTGCGGAACCATTTTAATTTCTATTTAATAACTAAACTATGTTTCTGGAGGTAAATTTAGACGGCTTAATATTCATCATTCTTGCCATTATGTTCGGCCCGGCTATTATTATGGCCTTTGTAGGTTTTGTGATCCTAAAGAAAAACAAAAAAACAGCTAAAATATTTTTTATATTGGCTGCTGTATATGTTTTGGTAAGCCTTGGTATTTGCGGTAGTATGGTTTTATAAACCTCCTTAAAATATTAACTAAAGCTCGCATAAATGAACTATATTTGCAAATTATCTCAAGGTATAGATTCCTTTTATGAAGAATATAAGAAACTTTTGCATTATTGCACATATAGATCACGGTAAGAGTACCCTTGCTGATCGTTTATTGGACTTTACAGGTTCAGTAACCGACAGGGAAAAGCAAGATCAGCTTTTAGATAACATGGACCTGGAACGTGAACGAGGTATTACCATTAAGTCGCATGCCATTCAAATGGAGTATACTTATAAAGGTGAACAGTATATTTTAAATCTAATCGACACACCGGGTCATGTAGATTTCTCATACGAAGTATCCCGTTCCATTGCAGCATGCGAAGGCGCCTTGCTTATTGTAGATGCTGCCCAAAGTATACAGGCTCAAACCATTTCTAACCTATATTTGGCTTTAGAAAACGATCTGGAGATTATACCTGTTTTGAATAAAGTTGATCTGCCCAGTGCTAACCCTGAAGAGGTTACCGATGATATTGTGGACTTATTAGGCTGTGATCCTGAAGATGTTATTCATGCCAGTGGAAAAACAGGTTTTGGAGTAGACAATATCTTAGCTGCCGTGATAGAACGTATTCCTGCTCCTGTAGGTAGCCCTGAAGAGCCGCTACAGGCCTTGATATTCGATTCGGTTTATAACCCGTTTCGTGGTGTAGAAACCTATTTTAGGGTAATAAATGGTTCTATTAAAAAGAATCAACAAATTAAGTTTATTGCCACAGGAAAAACCTACTATGCCGATGAGGTAGGGACACTCAAATTAAAACAGCTTCCGAGACAGGAAATAAAGGCTGGCGATGTAGGCTATGTTATTACAGGAATTAAAGAAGCCAAAGAAGTGAAGGTTGGTGATACCATTACCGATGCTAAAACCCCAACAAGAAATGCCATTTCCGGTTTTGAAGATGTAAAACCTATGGTATTTGCAGGTATCTATCCAGTTGATACGGAAGACTATGAAGAGTTACGTGCGTCGATGGAAAAATTACAGCTTAACGATGCCTCCCTTATCTTTGCTCCTGAAAGTTCTGCAGCATTAGGTTTTGGATTCCGTTGTGGTTTTCTGGGCATGCTTCATATGGAGATTATCCAAGAACGTTTGGAGCGTGAGTTCGATATGACCGTTATTACAACGGTACCCAACGTATCCTACCATGCCTATACAAAAAAGCATCCCGACGATATTATTATTGTGAACAACCCGAGTGATTTACCCGATCCATCTGGATTGGATAGGGTAGAGGAACCATATATAAAAGCAACCATTATTACCAAGGCAGATTTTGTGGGTAATGTTATGTCGCTTTGTATTGAAAAACGTGGTATGATTACCAATCAAACCTATTTAACGACCGATCGTGTAGAACTTAATTTCGATATGCCTTTGGCCGAAATAGTTTTTGATTTTTATGATCGCTTAAAAACAGTTTCCAAAGGGTATGCCTCTTTCGATTACCATCCTATAGGTATGCGGTCTTCAAAATTGGTTCGGGTTGATATTCTGTTAAATGCACAACCAGTTGATGCACTTTCAGCTTTAATACATGCCGATAATGCGCAGCATATTGGCAAAAAAATGTGTGAAAAACTAAAAGAACTTATACCGCGCCAACAATTCGACATACCTGTTCAAGCTGCTATTGGAGCTAAAATTATTTCGCGTGAAACCATAAAAGCTTTACGTAAGGACGTTACTGCAAAATGTTACGGTGGTGATATTTCCCGTAAACGTAAACTTCTTGAAAAACAGAAAAAAGGTAAAAAACGTATGCGTCAGGTAGGCAATGTAGAAATACCACAACAGGCATTTATGGCAGTATTAAAACTAAACGATTAAAGAGGTACAGATATCTTTAACGTTGTTCCTTGATCAGGTTTTGAAATCATTGGACTTGCAACAAAAAGTCGGACAATTTTTCTAAGACCTATGCCACGTTTTTAATTTGATAAAATTCT